>JAJKIB010000043.1 GCA_021154745.1 Mycobacterium sp. | reverse complement strand
GCCGCGTACGAGCGGGCCGGAACAACTTGCGCCTTGGGCAGGAGTCCGGTGAGCCAATGCCGCACCGGCGCGGCGGACACCGGGAATGCCGCCACCGTCTCGACATTGACGGCCGGTGTGCCCCTTCGGACCACGATGGTGAAGGAGACGTCAAGGGTCATCTCGGCGAAGATCTGCAGGGCCGTCCCCGTGGCGAGGTGGTCCATTGTCTGCAGAACCGATCCCTCGATAGAGTTCTCGATCGGCACACAGGCGTAGTCGGCGTCGCCGGAACGAACCGCAGCGAGGGCAGCGGGCGTGCTCTCCGTGGGCACCGGCGTGACGCTGTCCGATGAGCTGTTGCCCGGGACCAGACCGCTGGCCGACATCTTCAGCAACGCCGCCTCGGTGAAGGTCCCTTCGGGTCCGAGATAGGCGATGCGCGGCACATTTCAACCCTATCGGGTGTCGCATGGACCGGGCCTGATGCCGCTTCGGTAGGTCTTGCGCCACTCAAGACGGTCTAGTTAAGTTAGGCTTACCTCATCTAGAAAGGCGGCGCGATGACAGCAGCGGCACCGACGACGGCCGAGCGAATCCGCAGCGCATGCATGCGGGCCGGCGGCGCCATGCTTGCGGTCGAGGGCATCGAGCCCGCCGCCACGCCGGTGCACCACCTGCTCGACGACGGATCGTTCGCGATCACGGTCCCCGGTGACGGCATACTCGCCGGGATGGTGCTCGCCGCGGGGACCGCGGGCGTGCAGGCGGTGCTCGAGATGACCGACTACGCGCCGCTGCCGCTGCGTGAGCCGGTGCGGTCGCTGGTCTGGATCGGCGGCCGGCTGCGCGCCGTCCCCGACGACGAACTCGCCGCCCTGCTCGACCTGATCGCCGTCGAAGATCCCAATCCTGCTCTGCTCCAAGTGAATTCCGATAGCGATGCGGACACCCGCTATGCATTGATGCGGTTGGAGATCGAGTCGGTGGTGGTCGCGGACTCCACCGGCGCCGAATCGGTCGGTGTGGGCGCGCTGCTGGGCGCCAGGCCGGACCCGTTCTGCGCCATGGAGTCGTGCTGGCTGCAGCACTTGGAGTCGGCGCATCGTGAGGTCGTCGACCGGCTGGCCAACCGGCTGCCGATGCCGCTGCGCCGCGGCCGGGTGCGGCCGCTGGGCCTGGACCGTTACGGGGTGCAGCTGCGCGTAGAGGGCGACGACGGCGACCACGATGTGCGGCTACCGTTCGCCAAACCGGTCGACGACGTCACCGGTCTCAGCCAGGCCATCCGCATCCTGATGGGCTGCCCGTTCCTCAACGGGCTGCGCGCGAGACGACTCTAGGACCCGGCTGCCGCTACCGTATCTCCGGTGACAGGGCCGCCCGACGAGCCGACCGATCCGCAGCGGCGTGGCATCCGCATCGAGGTCGCCGTCGTCCTGGCGGTCACGTTCGGGCTCTCCGCCTATACGGCGTTTCTCAACCTGATCGAGGCGGTGCTGCTCGGCCTTGCCGGCCGACGAATTGCGCTCAATCCGCGTCGCTCACTGTTCGACCTCATCGATCTGGGCCTGAACCTGGCGGTCGCTTTTCAACTCGTCGCATGGGGTGCACTGGGCGTATATCTGTTGTGGCGCAGCGGATTCGGGCTGGCGCAGATCGGGCTCGGCAGAGCGCGCTTGCGGCCGGACGTGCTGGGCGGACTCGGCCTCGCGGCGCTGATCGGACTGCCCGGATTGGGCTTGTACGTGGCCGCCCGGGCGCTCGGCCTCAGCGCGCATGTGGAGCCCGCGGAGCTCTACGACACCTGGTGGCGGATACCGGTGCTGCTTATCACGGCGTTCGCCAACGGCTGGGCCGAAGAAATCATCGTGGTGGCGTTTCTGATGACACGGCTGCGCCAGCTGCGGGTCAACCCGGTGGCCGCCCTACTGGCGTCGGCCCTGCTGCGCGGTGCATATCACCTCTACCAAGGCTTCAGTGCGGGACTCGGCAATGCGGTGATGGGCCTGGTGTTCGGATACGCGTGGCGACGCACCGGCAGGCTGTGGCCGCTGATCATCGCGCACGGGATCATCGACTCGGTCGCCTACGTCGGCTACGCGCTGGCGGCGGGCCACCTCGGCTGGCTGTCGTAGATTCCATGGTGTGAACGACAACCGGCCGCAGCCCCCGGGTCCCGACCCCAGGGCGCGCCGGGAGCCGTCGCAGGTGATCCGCCGCGACCCGAACTACCGACCGCCCGGACCACCACCGCCGCCGTGGCCACCGAACCGGCCGACTCCCCCGCGTCGCCCGACGCCACCGCCGCCACAGCGCAGGCCACCCCCAGTCGTTCCCCCGCTACAGCCGACGAGGCCTCCGGCCCCGCCGAAGGCGAAAAAGCCTCGGCGCAAACGACATTGGGGCCGGATCGTGCTGGCATTGATGTTGGTGTTCGTCGTCGCGGTGGTGGCCGCCGGTTACTGGATGGACTCGTCGCTGCACCGCATCCCCGCGCTGGCCGACTACCCCGAGCGGCCGGCTGCCGGTAAGGGCACGACGTGGCTGCTGGTCGGCTCGGACAGCCGCCAGGGCCTGACCCCCGACCAGCAGGCCGAGCTGGCGACCGGCGGCGACATCGGCAACGGCCGCACCGACACCATCCTGCTCGTGCACCTTCCTGCCATCGGGTCCAGCACGCCCACCACGATGGTGTCCATCCCGCGGGACTCCTACGTGCCGATTCCCGGCTACGGCGAGGACAAGATCAACGCGGCGTTCGCGCTCGGCGGGGCTCCGCTTTTGGCGCAGACCGTCGAGCAGGCCACCGGGATCCGGCTCGACCACTACGCCGAGATCGGCTTCGACGGTTTCGCGGTCATGGTCGATGCGGTCGGCGGAGTGACCATGTGCCCCACCGAACCGATCAGTGATCCACTGGCCGGCATCGACTTGCCTGCGGGCTGTCAGAAGCTCGACGGCCGGAGCGCGCTCGGCTATGTCCGCACCCGCGCCACCCCGCGCGCCGACCTGGATCGGATGAACAATCAGCGACAGTTCATGTCGGCGCTGCTGCATCGGGCCGCCAGCCCGGCCGTGCTGCTCAATCCGCTGCGCTGGTACCCGATGGCGCATGCGGCGACCGGCGCGTTCACCGTCGACCAAGGTGGTCACATCTGGGATCTGGCGCGGCTGGCGTGGGCATTGCGGGGCGACATGACCACGATGACCGTGCCGATCGGGGAATTCACCGGCAGCGACTCCGGTTCCGTCGTGGTGTGGAACAGCGACGCCGCGGGGCAGCTGTTCGCCGCGCTGGCGTCCGACTCGCCCGTGCCGCAGGACGTGCTCGACGCCGGCCAGCCGGGCTGATCAGCCCTAGTCCCGCCCTGCGCCTGTCAGCCCGTTCTGCAGCCATCCCTTGGTGCGGCCCGGGTGGTTTGTCGCCACCCACGCCACGCCGACCTCACGGCAGTACCGCACGTCCTCGTAATGGTCGACGGTCCAGCAGTACAGCGCCCGACCCTGAGCCGCGGCCCGATCCACCAACTCGGGGTGCTCGCGCAGCGTTGCGATGGACGGCCCGACGGCGGTCGCGCCGACCGTGGTGGCGGCGCCACCGCCGAGATAGCGGGAGGTCTCACCGAGCAGCACCGTGGGCAGCATCGGGGCCGCGCGCCGGATGCGCCACACCGCCGCCGCCGAGAACGACATCACCACCGCGCGGGAGAGATCGGCTGAGGCCGGCGACGCGATGCCGTACCGGTGCAGCAGCGCCAGCACTTTGCTCTCCACCAGCGCGCCGTATCGGACGGGGTGTTTGGTCTCGATGAAGAGCTTGACGGGCCGGTTCCAGTCCAGGACAAGCGAAACCAGGTCGTCGAGGGAGAGCAGTCCAGTGTCGCCATGGCTGCCGTCGGGACGCCAACTTGGATGCCATGTCCCGAAGTCGAGTTCGCGCAGCTGCGCCAGCGTCATCTCGCTGACCAGTCCGGTTCCATTGGACGTGCGGTCCACCCGGCGGTCGTGCACGCACACCAGGTGCCCGTCGCGGGTCAGCCGAACATCGCATTCGACACCGTCGGCGCCCTCCTTGAGGGCGAGTTCATAGGCCGCCAGCGTGTGCTCCGGACGTTCGGCCGATGCGCCCCGGTGCGCCACCACGAACGGATGGCGGCCGAGCGTGCCGTCGCCCGAGTTCATACGGCTATGCTGCCGGGTTCTGCCCTTCAGACTCAACCGCAGCGGCCGGTTCGGGGTCACGTTCCGCTGACTTCTCGGCCGATGCAGCAGTGTTGGCCACGTCAGTGTCGGCTACGTCATCGCGGTCATCGCGGTCATCGCGATCATCGCGGTCGTCGCCGTCGTCGCGCACGATGATCCAGCGCTTGGCCTGCCGTTCCACCGGCTGGCGCTCGAAGCCCAGGAAAACCTTCATGGCGAACAGCAGTGCCGCCAGGGACAGCAGATAGGCGACGATCGTGGTGACCGTGTTGTCGGCGATGCCCTGCGGATCCTGGGTGAAACTCGTCGCGATCGAGAACACCGACACCGCGGTGGTGAAGATCCACACGATCCACCAGACGACGATCGGCCGGCGCAGCCATGTCAGCCGCTCTTCGACGCCGGCCAACTCCATCACAAACACAGGCGCCCAGGCCAGATTGACCAGCGGCACAAGGCAACCCGCGCGCAACGCCCAAACCGGGCGTGGGTCGTCACGCCGGTGATGTGCGAAGGCCGCGGCCCGCCGGGCGATCAGCCAGTTGGTAAGCACCACCGCACTGGCAACAACCATGAACAACGCGATGACGCTGGCGAGCACGCCCAACCAGGTGGCCGCGAACGCCACCACCTTGTTCAACAACACCGATCGGTTGACGATCAGCAGCGCGTAGCGCACCACATGCACCAGCGCGGCGACACCGAGGACCACCATTGTTGCGATGAGCGTGGCACGCACCGTCGCAAGGGACGGGCCGGTGCGCGGTCCGGCCGCCTGCAGCTCCGGCGCTTCGAAGTGGTCGACGAGACCCCACCTGGGGATGACGTGGTAGCGAGGAGTGGGCCCGAGGGGACGCCTGCGGCGGCGCGGCGGCGGGGCCACACCGGGTCGCACCGCGATCCATCGATAGCCGGCAGGAAGCCGTGGCGGTGAGCCTAGCCCGCCTTGTCCCAGGGGCGGGGCGGTCGGGCGGCCGCTCCATTCCGCTCCTGGCGCGGGGCCGGACGGGGCAAGCAGCGTCCCGTGGCATCTCGGGCACCACACCCGCCTGCGGTCGCGCACGTTCCACCGCGTCCCGCATTGGGAACACACCTGGATCATTTCGCTCCTTGCGTGCGCGGGATCATTTCGCTCCTTGCGTGCGCGGGATCATTTCGCTCCTCGCATGCGCGGGATCATCCGACAAGCCTAGCGGCGGCCCGTCAGACGACGCCCGTAGCGCCATCGTCGGTGACCACAGGACGACCGGCACCGGCCCACGCCAACATGCCGCCCGACACGTTCACCGGGGTGTAGCCGTTGCGGGCGAGATACTGCGCCACCCGTTGGGACCGGCCGCCGGCCTGGCACACCACGAACAGCTTCGCGTCGGGGTCGATCTCGCCGATCCGCGACGGCACCTGCCCCATCGGGATGTGCTGGGCGCCGGGTGCGTGACCGCGCTGCCATTCGTCGTCCTCGCGCACATCGAGCAGAATCACCGCCCCGTCGAACCTCGGGGGAACATCGGCGATCTGCGCTTGCCCGACCTCGACCTCGTCCATGCCATTCATGCTGACACGGCGCGCCGTCGGCCGACGACCGCCTTACTCGGCATATGCATGCAGCCGCGATGTCAGCAATTCCGGACTATCCACAATTTCCACAGGTTCATCCACAGGCCCTCAGCGGGCGAAACCCCGTTTGAGCCGCCGAATCTGTGGGCTTGCTTGGAATTGCTGTGGATAACCTTGGGCCGGTTATGGACGCCGATCAACAGGCCGACGGGCACCGAGCGAAATGGCTTGCCAGGCTAAGTTTCTGACTTCACGTGCGGCCGACCGGTGCGCCTTGTCGGCCATTCGGGCTACAGGCAACGGCTCCGCGCCGTCCGGTTCACCGAGGTTCACCGGATTTGCTGGTAGATCGCGATCCCGCGTTGGTGACGCTTGGGTCATCGTTTATCCACAGCGCCGACGGGCCGCATGGCGT
>JAJKIB010000042.1 GCA_021154745.1 Mycobacterium sp. | reverse complement strand
GACGGCGAGGAACGAATACCCGCCGGGTGAGTGGTCGCCGAACCCGTTGGCCGCCATGTTGCCCGTCGCCGTCCAGCCGTCCTGTCCCTTGGCCATCACGTAGATCACCAGGCCGCCGATGGCGCCGCCGACGACCTGGGCGATCCAGTACGCGGGCACGGCACGCCACTCGACGCGTCGGGCCAGCGCGGCCCCGAGGGTGACGGCGGGATTGAAGTGGCCGCCTGAGATGGTGCCGAACGCGTACACGCCGGTCAGCACGGTGAGACCGAATGCCAGTGCGACACCGAGGAATCCGATGCCAAGTGACACGCCGTCGGAGACGAACTTGGCGGCGAACACGGCGCTGCCGCAGCCACCGAGGACCAGCCAGAACGTTCCGACGAATTCCGCGGCCAGCCGATGCAACATCGTGGGTGCAGTCATTGCGGTGAACCTCCCTGCCTTGGCATCTCGACGTTGAGTTGCCAGTGACGCGAGGGTCTCACGTCCTCAACTACTGCCGATCGGTCGTGGCCGAATCATCTCCCGATCGTGACCCGCCGCTATCGTGGCGTTATTCACCCTTCGCATGCTGGTCGAGAGGATTGTTACGCGTCACGATGAGCGGATCGGCCTTGGTGAACGGGAATTGGGGCAGATCGTCGATGTGCACGTCGAAGGTGGCGGCGAGGACTTGGCGCGAGTACGCGCTCGCCGAGGCGCGGTAGCCGATGTCGCCAGGAGTCGTTTGGTCGAAGAAGATCGCGAAGTGCAGGTCCGGTGCGTCCACCACCTCGATGTGATGAGGGTAGGCGCGGGGGATGAAGTAGACGTCGCCCTCCTTCAGATACCAAGTATCAAGGGTGCCATCGGGATCCATCACCGTCATCCGCGCCGAACCCGTATGCGCATACCCCATTTCGGCGGTGATCGGATGCCAGTGGGGTTCGCGCATACCGTCTTCGCGGATGCGCAACGAGTACATCGACAAATCCTTGAGTGCCGGCCAGAACTGTAGGCGGGCCAGCCGGGCCGAGCCGACCGCAATGCCGATCGGCGGGCTCTGCGCCTCGACGGCGAACTTGTGCGGGTCGTCGAAATGTGCGACGTCCGGGACGACCGCGTCCCCGGCGCGTTTCGCAAGCTTAAGGTCGATGGTGTCCCGCCGGACCTTGGCGAAGTCCGACGCCGGCAGGTCATACGTATTGCCAAGCACGGCGTCGGTCATGGCGCCGAAAGCCGCTGCCAGACCGAAGTCTTCGGGCCGTGCGCTGCGAAACGAGAGGATGAACTCGGCCGCGTCCTCACCGATGTTCTCGATGTGATGTAGGGAGCCGGAGTCGATGTGGAACATCTCGCCCGCGCTGACGGTGAAGCTGGAGAACTTACTGTAGGTGTCGAGTACGGAAACCAGCGAGGTGCCCGACACGCAGTAGGTCAATTCGTTGCAGTCGGCATGCCAATGCGGGGTGCGCATCGCGCCGGGGTTGATGACGATCCGTTTGATGGACATGCCCGACAGGATCGGCAAATTATCCGCTGTCACCCGGCTGATCGACCCGAGGTCATTCTCCTCGACGATCTCGCCGTTGATCAGTGAGGTGGCGTGTCTAGTTGTCATGGCCGAAGCTTCCGCCGAGATCAGACTTGTTGCACGCGAAATGATGCGAACCGTGCCTCAACTCTGATCTCGGCGGCTCTCAATCGCGGCTTCGTCGGGCATCCGCTCTCGAAGGCTGTCATAGATCGGCGGCGATCCCATGACGTACGCGGCGAGCACCGCCGCAGCGGTCGCGGCCATCATCGGCACGAGCACCTCGGTCGTGGCCGTCATTTCTATGACGACGACCATCCCCGTCAAGGGCGCGCGAACAGAAGCCCCGAAGAAGGCCGCCATTCCCACGAGCGCCATCGGAACCGCCAACTGCGTTGCGTTTCCGGGCCACACCGCGTTGAAGCCTCCGGCGAACAGCAGTCCCCACAGTGCGCCGACGGTCAGCAGCGGCGCGAATAGCCCGCCCGGCACCGCCGCCGAGTACGACAGGGGGCCTGCGATGAACCGCACCGCAACGACTCCGATGATGACGGATGCAGCGATGTGCTGTCCGCCGAGGATTCGTTGTGTCAGGTCATCCCCGCCGCCCACGGCGTGCGGGTACACGAACATCGCGAGTCCGATGATGGCACCGATGACGGATGCCTTCGCCAGGGTAGGGATTCGGCGAATCGCACCGACGTGGTCAAGGAACCACAACACCAACACGTTGTAGAGGGCACCCAGACATCCGGTCAGCAATCCGAAGACGACGAAAAGGGGCAACCATGCGAGAGCCGGAGCGTTGACGGGTTCGACCTGAAAATCGGCGTGGTTTCCCAGTGTCAGCCGAGAGCACGCCACCGCCGCGACAGCTGAAAAGAGCGTCGCCAGCACGGTTTTCACCCGGAACGACTTCGTGACCTCTTCGAGCGTGAATAGGGTGCCGCCGATCGGTGCGTTGAACGCGACCGCCAGGCCGGCGCCGCCCAACGCTGTCTGCATCATCCTGACCTCGGAATCGGGCAGCCGGGCGCGCCGGGCCGCCTCGGCTCCAATCGCCGCACCCATGTGGACCGTCGGCCCCTCGCGGCCCAAAACGAGCCCCGATCCGATGCTCAACACACCACCGATGAACTTCGCCGGAAGCAATCGGATCAGCGGTGGCTGCGCCTCACCCAGAAAAACCGCTTCGACATGCTGGATACCGCTTCCGGCGGCCAGCGGCTCCCAGCGCACGATCAAAGCGGCGAGGGTTGCGCCGGCCGCGGCGGCGGCCATCGGGACCAGCCAGCCTGGCCCCGGCAGCGTGTGCGCCCAGTCGACGAACTCGATGCGCAGGTCATCGGCTCTTTGCAGACACCAGCGGAACGCGCCGCCGACCAAGCCGATGAGCACGCCCGCGACGATCGCCGTGACGCAGATGTGTGTCGATCCCCGCATGGAATTGTCGGGCTGACCGCGACCTGCCGCCGGTGCCGTCATCGTCTCGCAGACCGTTGTCCGCGTTGCCGGTTAGCGACTCGACGGGCTTCGGACATGCTGCGGATGCTATCCGAGATAGGCGGTGATGCGGGCGATGATCGCCGCCTTGCCGTCATCGCCGACGGCTTGCGCCTCCGCGACGCCGCTGCCGCGGCCGACCCGCAAAGCGGTTCCGACATAACGGGATTCGGGGCCGCTGCGGAATTCGCGCAGAAAGTTGAGTCGAAGCGATGCGGTGTTCGACGGCTGATCGTGGCGGCCATCGTTGACGGCACGACGTTCACCGGATTGGCCGTATACCCCCATGGGGTATATAGTGGCCCGCATGACCGAGGTCAACCACTTGCAACATCAGACGCACGTCGACCACGCCGAGCACATCGCAGAACACAGCCACGCCGGGCATGGAGATCACGTCGCGCAGTTCCGCACGCTGTTCTGGACCATGCTCGTGCTGGCCGTCCCGACGGTCGCGCTGTCACCCATGTTCGCGATGATCCTTGGTTACACCGTGCCGGACTTCCCGGGATCGCGGTGGGTGTCCGCCGTATTGGGCACCGTGATGTACGTGTCGGGCGGTCGGCCGTTCCTGACCGGAGCGATCAGTGAAATCCGTTCCCGCGCACCGGGAATGATGCTGCTGATCGGCCTGGCGATCACCGTCGCCTTCGTCGCGTCGTGGGGTGCCAGCCTTGGCGTGCTGCCGCACAACCTCGACTTCTGGTGGGAACTGGCGCTGCTGATCGTGATCATGCTGTTGGGCCACTGGATCGAGATGCGGTCGTTGGCACAGACGACGTCGGCGCTGGACTCCCTTGCGGCGCTGCTGCCCGACGAGGCGGAACGGGTGACCGCTGACGGTACTGAAACCGTCGCGCCGGCCGACCTGCGGCTCGACGACGTCGTGATCGTGCGGCCCGGCGGCAGCGTGCCGGCCGACGGCGTCATCGTCGACGGCGCTGCGGAGATGGACGAGTCGATGGTGACGGGCGAATCCAGGCCCGTGCGCCGCGGCGTGGGCGAGGCCGTGGTCGCGGGCACCGTTGCCACCGACTCCGGGCTGCGCGTCAAGGTGACCGCCGTCGGCGACGACACCGCGTTGGCAGGCATCCAGCGGCTGGTGATCGAGGCGCAGAACTCCTCGTCCCGGGCGCAGCGGCTCGCCGACAGGGCGGCGGCGTGGCTGTTCTGGTTCGCGCTGGGAGCGGCAGTCGTGACCGCGGTGGTGTGGGGCTATCTCGGGCAGCCCGAAGAGGCCGTGATCCGGACCATCACCGTGCTGGTGATCGCCTGCCCGCACGCCCTCGGCCTGGCGATCCCGCTGGTGGTGTCCATCGCCACCGAACGCGCCGCGCGCGGCGGCGTGCTGATCAAGGATCGGCTGGCGCTGGAGAGCATGCGGACGGTCGGCGCGGTGCTGTTCGACAAGACCGGCACGCTGACCAAGGGCGAGCCCACGGTGACCGCCCTAGCGGTCACGGCAGGCCACACCGAGGAGGAGGTGCTGGCGATCGCCGCGGCGGCCGAGTCCGGTTCCGAGCATCCGTTGGCCAGGGCCATCGTGGAGGCCGCGCGCCGGTGGGGGCTGACGGTCCCTGCGTCGTCGGACTTCACTTCATCGCCCGCCGTCGGCGTGACGGCGCGAGTCGACGGCAACACCGTGCGGGTAGGCGGGCCCCGTCTGCTCGACGAGGCAGGTCAGGCCGAGCTTCCCGAGGCGGCAGCCTGGCGCGACGAGGGCGCGATCATCCTGCACGTGCTTGTCGGCGGCGGCGGCGTCGTCGGCGCGCTTGCGCTGGCCGACGAGGTTCGTGAGGAATCCCGGCAGGCCGTCGACGCCCTGCACAAGCTGGGCATCCAGGTGGTGATGATCACCGGCGACGCTCAGACGGTCGCGGAATCGGTCGCTGCGCAGCTGGACATCGACCGGGTTTTCGCCGGGGTTCGGCCCGAGGACAAGGCCGCCAAGGTGGCGCAGCTGCAGGACGAGGGGCTGCGGGTCGCGATGGTGGGGGACGGCGTGAACGACGCGCCCGCGCTGGCGCAGGCAGACGTCGGCATCGCGATCGGCGCGGGCACCGACGTGGCGATCGCCTCGGCGGGTGTGATCCTCGCGAGCTCGGACCCTCGCTCGGTGCTGTCGGTCATCCAGCTGTCGAAGGCGTCGTATCGCAAAATGAAGCAAAACCTTTGGTGGGCAGCCGGATACAACCTGATCTCGGTGCCGCTGGCGGCCGGTGTGCTGGCGCCGATCGGCTTTGTGATGCCGATGTCGGTGGGTGCGATCTTGATGTCGATCTCGACCGTGGTGGTGGCACTGAACGCTCAGCTGCTGCGACGCCTGGATTTGCGGCCCCAAGCCAGCGTGCGGGCACTTCTCTAAGAATCTGACTAGGCTTTGCGCAAACTAATGCGATGTAGTCGCCGCAGCGCACACACTTGGACGTCGATCACAGCAAAGATTGCGAGTGAATGGACCCAGAATGTGATCTACCGCTCACGGGACCGAGAGTACCGCCGCCTGGTCGAAAGCCCCACAGCGGCAACGTTATTCATTCGTTACCGACGCTCTGATCGTCGGCACTGCCAGTTCCCGGCGCGAGTATAGTTAGGTTCGACTAAGTTGGCATGTCAGGCCTTGTTTGTCATATCGTTTTCTCCACTTGTGGCGAGTGGGAATGGGCCGTCGTTCAGTGCTGCACGAAGGCACCGCCACCGCCAAACCGGCTAATGCCGTCGTCGACGGCTGCCTTGCACAAGCTTCATGAAGGCGTTTGAGAAAGAGCAGGTGGGAATGACGCCCCGTATTCAAGGGCTGTACAACCCCGCGTTCGAACATGACGCGTGTGGCGTGGCGATGGTGGCCGATATGCACGGTCGGCGTAGCCGCGACATCGTCGACAAGGCCATCACGGCCCTGCTGAACCTTGAGCACCGCGGCGCCCAGGGTGCCGAACCGCACACCGGTGACGGAGCGGGCATCCTACTGCAGGTCCCCGACGAGTTCCTGCGCGCCGTCGTTGAATTCGACCTGCCCGAATACGGCAGCTACGCGACCGGCATCGCATTCCTGCCGCAGTCCTCCAAGGACGCCGCGACGGCCTGCGAGTCCGTGGAGAAGATCGTCGAGGCCGAGGGGCTCGAGGTGCTGGGCTGGCGCGAGGTCCCGACCGACGAGTCGTCGTTGGGCGCGCTGGCCCGCGACGCGATGCCGACGTTCCGGCAGCTGTTCATCGCAGGCGCGTCAGGTATGGACCTGGAGCGCCGCGCGTACGTGGTGCGCAAGCGTGCCGAGCACGAGCTCGGCACGAAGGGCCCCGGTCAGGACGGGCCCGGCCGCGAAACCGTTTATTTCCCAAGCCTTTCCGGTCAGACGTTCGTCTACAAGGGCATGCTGACCACGCCGCAGCTCAAGGCGTTCTACCTCGACCTGCAGGACGATCGGCTGACCAGCGCGCTGGGCATCGTGCACTCGCGGTTCTCGACGAACACGTTCCCGTCGTGGCCGCTGGCCCACCCATTCCGGCGCATCGCCCACAACGGCGAGATCAACACCGTCACCGGCAACGAGAACTGGATGCGGGCGCGCGAGGCGCTGATCAACACGGACGTGTTCGGGTCGAGTCAGAACTTCGACAAGATTGTCCCGGTCTGTACGCCGGGCGCCTCCGACACGGCGCGATTCGACGAGGTGCTCGAACTGCTGCACCTCGGCGGGCGCAGCCTGCCGCACGCCGTGCTGATGATGATTCCCGAGGCGTGGGAGCGCCACGAGTCGATGGATCCCGCGCGGCGGGCGTTCTACCAGTACCACGCGTCGCTGATGGAGCCGTGGGACGGCCCAGCGTCGATGACGTTCACCGACGGCACGGTGATCGGCGCGGTGCTGGACCGTAACGGCCTTCGGCCATCCCGTATTTGGGTGACCGAGGACGGCCTGGTCGTGATGGCCTCCGAGGCCGGCGTGCTCAACCTCGACCCGTCGACAGTGGTCAAGAAGATGCGGCTGCAGCCCGGCCGCATGTTCCTGGTCGACACATCGGCGGGCCGCATCGTCGATGACGAGGAGATCAAGGCAGAGCTCGCCGCCGGGCACCCGTATCAGGAGTGGCTCGACGCGGGACTGTTCCACGTCGACGAGCTGCCCCCCGGCGACTACGTCCGGATGCCGCATCACCGAGTCGTGTTGCGACAGCAGATATTCGGATTTACCTACGAGGAGCTCAATCTGCTGGTGGCGCCCATGGCACGCACCGGCGGCGAAGCGCTGGGCTCGATGGGCACCGATACGCCGGTCGCGGTGCTGTCACAACGCCCGCGCATGCTCTACGACTACTTCCAGCAGCTGTTCGCGCAGGTGACCAACCCGCCGCTGGACGCCATCCGTGAAGAGGTGGTGACCAGCCTGTCGGGCACCGTCGGTCCGGAGGGTGACCTGCTCAACCCGACGGCGGAGTCGTGCCGCCAGATCGTGCTTCCCCAGCCGATCCTGCGCAACGCCGAGCTGTCGAAACTGATTTGCGTCGATCCCGATCACGAGATCCGCGGTCACAAGCACGGAATGCGCGCCGCGGTGATTCGGTGCCTGTACCCGGTGAACCGCGGCGGGCAGGGCCTCAAGGAGGCCCTCGACAACGTCCGCGCCAGGGTGTCGGCGGCGATCCGGGACGGCGCGCGCATCATCGTGTTGTCCGATCGCGAGTCGGACGAGTCGATGGCGCCGATCCCGTCGTTGCTGAGCGTGTCGGCCGTGCACCACCATCTTGTTCGCGACCGCACCCGCACCAAGGTCGGGCTCGTGGTGGAGGCGGGTGACGCCCGCGAGGTGCACCACATGGCCTGCCTGGTTGGCTTCGGTGCCGCCGCGATCAACCCGTACATGGCGTTCGAGTCGATCGAGGACATGGTCGACCGCGGCGTGATCACCGGTATCAGCAGCGACAAGGCCAAGGCGAACTACGTCAAGGCGGCAGGCAAGGGCGTGCTGAAGGTGATGTCCAAGATGGGCATCTCGACGCTGGCGTCCTACACCGGAGCTCAGCTGTTCCAGGCCATCGGCATCGGCCAGCAGATCCTTGACGAGTACTTCACCGGGCTGACCTGCCCGACGGGCGGAATCGACCTCGACGACATCGCCGACGACGTCGCGGCCCGCCATGCGCTGGCGTACCTGGACCGGCCCGACGAGTGGGCGCACCGCGAGCTCGAGGTCGGCGGCGAATACCAGTGGCGCCGCGAGGGCGAGTACCACCTGTTCAACCCGGACACGGTGTTCAAGCTGCAGCACTCGACGCGCACCGGGCAGTACTCGATCTTCAAGGAGTACACCAAGCTCGTCGACGACCAGAGCGAGAAGATGGCCTCGCTGCGCGGCCTGCTGAAGTTCCGAGACGGCGTGCGCACGCCGGTGCCGTTGGATGAGGTGGAGCCGGCCAGCGAGATCGTCAAGCGCTTCTCCACCGGCGCGATGAGCTACGGCTCGATCTCCGCCGAGGCACACGAGACGCTGGCGATCGCGATGAACCGCCTTGGCGGCCGGTCGAATTCGGGCGAGGGCGGCGAGCATGTCAGCCGCTTCGACCGCGACGAGAACGGCGACTGGCGGCGCAGCGCGATCAAGCAGGTGGCGTCGGCGCGGTTCGGCGTCACCAGCCACTATCTGACCAACTGCAGCGACATCCAGATCAAGATGGCCCAGGGTGCGAAACCCGGTGAGGGCGGTCAGCTTCCGGGTAACAAGGTGTACCCGTGGGTGGCCGAGGTGCGGCACTCCACGCCGGGCGTCGGCCTGATCTCGCCGCCGCCGCATCACGACATCTACTCGATCGAGGATCTGGCGCAGCTGATCCACGACCTGAAGAACGCCAACCCGCAGGCCCGCGTGCACGTGAAGCTGGTCAGCGAGAACGGCGTTGGGACGGTCGCGGCTGGAGTCTCTAAGGCGCACGCCGACGTGGTGCTGATCTCGGGTCACGACGGTGGCACCGGTGCGACGCCGTTGACGTCGCAGAAGCACGCTGGCGCGCCATGGGAGCTCGGCCTGGCAGAGACCCAGCAGACGCTGCTGCTCAACGGGTTACGCGACCGGATCGTCGTTCAGGTCGACGGCCAGCTCAAGACGGGCCGCGACGTGGTGATCGCCGCGCTGCTCGGCGCCGAGGAGTTCGGTTTCGCGACCGCGCCGCTGGTGGTGTCCGGCTGCATCATGATGCGGGTGTGCCACCTCGACACCTGCCCGGTGGGGGTGGCTACCCAGAACCCGGTGCTGCGGCAGCGGTTCAACGGAAAGCCGGAGTTCGTCGAGAACTTCTTCATGTTCATCGCCGAGGAAGTCCGGGAGATGATGGCCCAGTTGGGCTTCCGGACCGTCAACGAGATGGTCGGCCAGG
>JAJKIB010000041.1 GCA_021154745.1 Mycobacterium sp. | reverse complement strand
GATGGCAGGGATGAGCGCTTGCGCGAAGAGCAGATGGCAGGGATGAGCGCTTGCGCGAAGAGCAGATGGCAGGGATGAGCGCTTGCGCGAAGAGCAGATGGTCGCGATGGGCCTCAATCCGGCGGTGACTAGGCTTGCCAGTCGTGTCGCAGATCTCCCGAGACGAGGTAGCCCACCTGGCACGCCTCGCGCGCCTTGCGCTGACCGACGACGAGCTCGACAGCTACGCCGGTCAGCTGGACGCCATCCTCGGCCACGTCAGCCAGATCCAGGCCGTCGACGTCACCGGCGTCGAACCGACCGGCAACCCGCTCAAGGATGTCAACGTGTTCCGGCCCGACGACGTCGAGCCGTGCCTGACCCAGGAAGAGGCCCTGGCCGCGGCGCCGAAGGCGGTCGACGGCCGGTTCGCAGTGCCCCGGATTTTGGGGGAGGCCGAATGACCCGAAGGCGAGCGCGAGTGGGGATCGCAGCGAGGCACGAGCGAGGACCGGAGCGAGTGGGAGCCGAGGCATGAGCAGCGACTTGACGCGGCTCGATGCGGCCACGCTGGGCGCGAAGATCGCCGCCAAGGAGGTGTCGTCCACCGAGGCGACCCGCGCCTGCCTGGATCAGATCGCCGAGACCGACGAGAAGTTCCACGCGTTTCTGCACGTGGCCGAGGAACAGGCGCTCGCCGAGGCCGCGCGGGTGGATGCGGTCGTCTCCACAGGTGAGTCGCTCCCGTCCCCCCTGGCCGGTGTGCCGCTGGCACTCAAGGATGTCTTCACCACCACCGACATGCCGACCACCTGCGGTTCGAAGATCCTCGAGGGTTGGACGTCGCCGTACGACGCCACCGTCACCGCGCGGCTGCGCGCGGCGGGCATCCCGATCCTGGGCAAGACGAACATGGACGAATTCGCGATGGGCTCGTCCACCGAGAACTCCGCATACGGCCCGACCCGCAATCCGTGGAACGTCGACCGGGTACCGGGCGGATCGGGCGGCGGTAGTGCCGCGGCCCTGGCCGCATTCCAGGCGCCGCTGGCCATCGGATCGGACACGGGCGGGTCGATCCGGCAGCCCGCCGCGTTGACGGCGACCGTCGGCGTGAAGCCCACGTATGGCACGGTGTCGCGGTACGGGCTGATCGCGTGCGCGTCGTCGCTGGACCAGGGCGGCCCGTGCGCCCGCACTGTGCTCGACACCGCGCTGCTGCACGAGGTGATCGCGGGCCACGACCCGAAGGACTCCACCTCCGTCGAGGCCAAGATCCCCGACGTCGTGGCGGCCGCCCGGGCCGGCGCCTCCGGTGATCTAAAGGGCGTGCGCATCGGTGTCGTGAAGCAGTTGCGTGGCGACGGCTACCAGGACGGCGTGCTGGCGTCCTTCAACGCTGCCGTCGATGTTTTGACCCAGCTTGGCGCCGAGGTCAGCGAGGTGGACTGCCCGCACTTCGACTACGCGCTGCCGGCGTACTACCTGATCCTGCCGTCAGAGGTGTCGTCGAACCTGGCGCGGTTCGACGGTATGCGCTATGCCTTGCGTGTGGCCGATGACGGCACGCACAGCGCCGAGGAGGTGATGGCGCTGACTCGTGCTGCCGGCTTTGGCCCAGAAGTCAAGCGCCGCATCATGATTGGCACATATGCGCTGTCGGCCGGCTACTACGACGCCTACTACAACCAGGCGCAGAAGGTGCGCACGCTGATCGCGCGTGATCTCGATGAGGCCTACAAGGGCGTCGACGTGCTGATCTCGCCGGCCACCCCGACCACTGCGTTCCCGCTGGGGGAGAAGGTCGACGACCCGCTGGCGATGTACCTGTTCGATCTGTGCACGCTGCCGCTGAACCTGGCGGGGCACTGCGGCATGTCGGTGCCGTCGGGCCTCTCGCCCGACGACAACCTGCCGGTCGGCCTGCAGATCATGGCGCCCGCCCTGGCCGACGATCGGCTCTATCGGGTCGGCGCCGCCTACGAGGTCGCTCGCGGTCCGCTGCCGACGGCAGTTTGACAGAGTTCGCGAATCTGACCGGATTCCGTTGAGCGGCGCCGTCTTACTGTGCGCGGCGATTCGATGAACGCCTACACGAGGCCAGGTCGCGTCGTACGGTAAGTCGCGTCAAGGCGAGGAGACCACGGTGGCGCCACCAATCGATGTATACGTCTGCACCAACGAAGAAAAACCCGTGCTGCACATTGCGGCGAATACCGGCGCCGTGACCCCCGTCGGGGGCGGAGGACCCACGACATCGCTGGCGGTCGATCGGTTGGGCAATGTCTTCCTGGGGGACGTGTTCGGAGCAGGCCCCGGCGTGGTCAAACTGCCCGTCGGCGGCGGCGCGCCCACAACGTTGGCGCCCGGGTTCGCGGCTTTCGGGGTCGCAGCCGACTGGCAGGGCAACGTCTACGCTGCCGGCTTCCACCCTGGCGCCAGCGGCCCCCAGGTGATCAAACTCCCCGCCGGCGGCGGGCCGCCGAGCGTGATCTGGACAGGCACCGACAACGCATGGAACGTCGCGGTGGACGGATTCGAGAATGTCTACGTTCTGCTGCTACACCCGGTGCGGATCGTCAAGGTGCCCGCCGGCGGCGGGTCGCATACCGTCTTTGACTTCCCTGGTGTCCTCACAGGGCATTTCGGCAATGATTTCGTGTCCTGTTTCGCTGTCGACCCGAATGGCCGAGATCTATATCTCGATCAGTCCCGGACGGCCGATGACGTGATCCTCAAGGTGCCGATGAACGGCGATCCCCCGACGACTCTTGGCACCGGGTTGTCGGGAGTGCAGGGAATCGCGGTCGATGCATCCGGAACCCTTTATGTCTCCGATACTTTCCACGATCGCGTCGTCATGATTTCGGCCGATTCCGGGCAGCAGTTGACGATCTGTGACGCAAAACTGCCCGTCCCGATTGCGATCAAACCGATCCGCGCGCGCAAATGGACCGCACCGGATCTGGTCGGAGAGTTGTTCGGCGCCGCGGCGGCCGACGGCGGCGGCTGGCTCGTCATCGGTGGCCACTTCATTCCGATCCCGCCGCGCTCACCATTGCTGGACACACTGGTGCGGACTGCGGCACGCTACGTCGGTGGCGCCGTGGAGAACCAAGAACTCGGCGAGCAACTGCGCAAACTCCGATAGCGGCTCCTCGCAGCCACCAAGTGTGGCGAGAAGCCGGGGTCCGCTGCCGACGGCGCTGTAACGGGGGAGGATGAAGCCATGCGGATCGGAACTCTTACCGGCGGTGGCGACTGTCCTGGACTAAACGCGGTGATTCGTGCGATCGTGCGAACCTGCGATGTGCGATATGGCTCCTCGGTGGTCGGCTTCCAGGACGGCTGGCGCGGCCTCCTGGAGAACCGACGCATCAACCTGGCCAACGACGACCGCAATGACCGGCTGCTGGCCAAGGGCGGAACCATGCTTGGCACCGCCCGGGTTCATCCGGAGAAGCTGCGCGCCGGACTCGACCAGATCAAGCAGACGCTGGACGACAACGGCATCGACGTGCTCATCCCGATCGGCGGCGAAGGTACGCTGACCGCCGCGCACTGGCTGTCCGAGGAGAACGTCCCGGTGGTCGGGGTGCCCAAGACCATCGACAACGACATCGATTGCACCGACGTGACATTCGGGCATGACACGGCGCTGACCGTCGCCAGCGAGGCAATCGACCGGTTGCACAGCACCGCCGAATCCCATCAGCGGGTGATGTTGGTAGAGGTGATGGGCCGCCACGCGGGGTGGATCGCATTGAATGCCGGCCTGGCGTCCGGTGCCCACATGACGCTGATCCCGGAGCAGCCGTACGACGTTGAAGAGGTGTGCCGGCTGATCAAACAACGGTTTGTACGTGGTGATTCGCACTTCATCTGCGTGGTCGCCGAAGGCGCGAAGCCCGCCGAGGGCACGATGCAGCTGCGTCAGGGCGGCATCGACGAGTTCGGGCACGAGCGCTTCACTGGCGTCGCGCAACAACTGGGGGTCGAGGTTGAGAAGCGGATCAACAAGGAAGTGCGGGTAACCGTGCTCGGCCATGTGCAGCGCGGCGGTACGCCGACCGCCTTCGATCGCGTGCTGGCCACCCGGTTTGGGGTGAACGCCGCCGACGCAGCCCACGCCGGCGAGTACGGCATGATGGTCTCGCTGCGGGGCCAAGAGATCGGCAGGGTGGCACTGGCCGACGCCGTGCGTCAGCTGAAGCTGGTGCCGCAGAGCCGCTACGATGACGCCGCCGAGTTCTTCGGTTGAGTTTCTAGCGCGAACAGACGCAAGAGTCCCCGACACGCCGATGTATTGGAGGACTTTGCGTCTGCTCACCCGGGCAACGAAAGGGCAAGCGCGGCAACGTTGAGGCCCAAGAACCCGATCGCGAGCCCGAATTGAGGGCTGTAATCGCTCGCCCGAATGTGTGTGTAGAGCGCGCAGACGAAGAACAGCACGAGGCCGATCGCGGCGGAAACGCCAATCGGGCGAAAGAGCAGTCCCGCTGCCAGGCCAAGTGCACCAAGGGTTTTCAGTGTTCCGATTGGGAAAGTCAGCCATGATATGGGGACGCCGGCCTTGACCATGCCCGGCATGATCGGCTGGAAGTGAAGCAGCGCCGCGATTCCCGAGAATCCATTCGCGGCAATGGCCGTCAGTGTGACGGCGAGGTAAGCAGTAGTCATGGTGTGGGCTCCTTTTCTGGCGAGCAGACGCAAAGTGCCCCAAAATAGCGGCGTGTTGGGGACTTTCGCGTCTGCTCGCGCTGATTCGTTACGCGCTCTTGAAGGCTTCGCGGCGGATCATCTGCCACATCGTCGGGGTGTCTTCGGTGGTCGAGACCGTCACCGTGTCGCGGCTTCCGTGTCGGGCTGCCAGCGCGACGAGATAGTCGGCCAGGTCGCCGCGTGAGGTGAAAGCCCCGACCGGATCTACCTCTCCGGCAACGTATTCCGTGACATCCGGCAGGTCGAACAAGCCTGAGGGCCGCACGATCGTCCAGTCGAGGTCGCTGTCGCGCAAAACGGACTCCATCAGCCGGATGTCGTCATAGACGGTCTTGCCGATCGTCTTGGTGATGACCGGTTCGAACAATCGCAATGCGAACGGCGCACCGGTTCGGCCCGGCGCGGGGTAAGCGCCCGCCGAACTCACCACCACCAGACGGGTCACCCCCGCGGACTGCATCGCCGCGACGATGTTGGCGGTGCCCCTCGAGTAGGTGTTGACCGGCTCCCGCGTGAACGGCACGCCCAGGGCCGACAGCACCGCATCGGCGTCGGCAACGATGCGGGAGACCGCGTCGACGTCGTGGACGTCCGCTCCGACGACGGTCAACGCGGGATCGGTGAACGGGAAGTCCTCGGGTCGGCGAGTCACCGCTACGGCGGTGTGGCCGGCGTCGAGGGCCCGCCTGGTCGTCAGCCGGCCGGTCTGCCCGTTGGCCCCGAAGATCACGATGCGCATGTCTGCTCCTAGATAGTCACTGATAGTGACAATCACTATATATGACGATCACTGTTAGTGCTAACGTCGCGTCGTGGCGAACGAACGACCCGGTATCAGGGAGCTCGACCAGCGCATTCCGTTCCTGCTGTCGCAGCTGGGCACCTATGTGTCCGACGGCTTCAAGCGACGGCTGGCTCCGCTCGACGTGCTTCCGCGCACCAATGCTCTGCTGGTTGCGCTGGCTGGCAACGACGGCCAATCGCAGCGGCAGCTGTCGGCCCGACTGGGGCTGCACCGCAATGTGATGGTGAGCCTGATCGACACCCTCGAGGCACAGGGCCTCGTCAAGCGGATGCCGCACCCGGATGACCGGCGCGCGTTCGCGGTCACTCTCACCGATAAGGCCCGCGAGTTGCTGCCTGCGCTCGAAGAGCAGTCACACGCGATGGAGGACGAAGTAGCCGAGGCGCTGACGCCCGACGAACGGGCGACGCTGCTCGACATGTTGCAGCGGGTGTCTGCCAGCCTCGGACTGAGTCCGGGTGTGCACCCCCGGCTGTCGGAGTCGCCCCAACTAAACTCGCCTGCATGACCGTCGCGCCCCCTGCCGAACTGCTCGACTATGACGACGTCGTGGCGCGCTACGAACCGGTGCTCGGCCTCGAGGTGCACGTCGAGCTGTCCACCGCGACCAAGATGTTCTGTGGCTGTGCCAACAAATTCGGGGCCGAACCCAACACCCAGGTGTGTCCGGTCTGCCTGGGCCTGCCCGGGTCACTGCCGGTGCTCAACCAGACGGCGGTCGAGTCGGCCATCCGCATCGGCCTGGCGCTGGGATGCGAAATCGTGCCGTGGTGCCGGTTCGCCCGGAAGAACTACTTCTACCCGGACATGCCGAAGAACTATCAGATCTCGCAGTACGACGAGCCGATTGCGATCAATGGTCACCTCGACGTCCCGCTCGACGACGGCACCACCTGGCGGGTGGACATCGAGCGCGCGCACATGGAGGAGGACACCGGCAAGCTCACGCACCTCGGCAGCGAGACCGGCCGCATCGAGGGCGCGACCACATCGCTGATCGACTACAACCGTTCCGGCGTTCCGCTGATCGAGATTGTCACCAAGCCGATCGAAGGCACCGGGGCGCGGGCACCTGAGATCGCCCGCGCCTACGTGACGGCGCTGCGGGACATGTTGCGCGCGTTGGGTGTCTCCGATGTCCGGATGGACCAGGGCTCGATGCGCTGCGACGCCAACGCGTCTCTCAAGCCGATCGGCCAGAAGGAGTTCGGCACTCGCACCGAAACCAAGAACGTCAACTCGCTGAAGAGTGTTGAGGTAGCGGTCCGCTACGAGATGCGCCGCCAGGCAGCGGTTCTCGAGTCCGGTGGCCGAGTGCACCAGGAAACCCGACACTTCCACGAGGACGGCTACACCTCGCCGGGCCGCAGCAAGGAGACCGCGCAGGACTACCGCTACTTCCCGGAACCGGATCTGGAGCCCGTGGCGGCCGATGCCGACGTGGTCGAGCGGCTACGCGACACCATTCCCGAGTATCCGTGGTTGCGGCGCAACCGAATTCAGCAGGACTGGGGCATCTCCGACGAGGTGATGCGCGACCTGGTCAACATCGGCGCGATCGACCTGATCACCGCCACCGTCGCGCAGGGTGCCTCCAGCGAAGCCGCACGCGCGTGGTGGGGAAACTTCTTGGTGCAGAAGGCCAATGAAGATGGAGTAGCGCTGTCCGAATTGCCGATCACCCCGGCGCAGGTGGCCGCGGTGGTCAAGCTCGTCGACGACGGCAAGCTGTCCAACAAGCTGGCCCGTCAGGTCGTCGAGGGAGTGTTGGCCGGCGAGGGCGAACCCGAGCAGGTGATGGCCGATCGCGGGCTGGCTGTCGTGCGCGACGACTCGCTGATTCAGGCAGCTGTCGACGAGGCCCTGGCCGCCAATCCCGACATCGTGGAGAAGATCCGCGGCGGCAAGGTGCAGGCGGCGGGTGCCATCGTCGGCGCGGTGATGAAGGCAACCAAGGGCCAGGCCGATGCCGCGCAGGTGCGCGAACTCGTGCTGGCCGCGTGTAGCTAGCGCCGGCCGAGCATTCCCATCGCTGCGAGTGCGAACTCCTCGAGGCGCTCGCGCGGGTACGTTTCCGGATCGTTGACGGCCAGGCGACCCAGCATTTCGGCGAACGACAGCATGGTGTGGCCAAGCAGCACCGGGTCGAGATCGGTGAGCCGCTTGTCCAGCGAGATGCCCGCCTTGGCCAAGGCTTCGGCCTGAGCCAGGATCGATGACCGTGCGCGCCGCAGGTCGTCGCGGTACTCGCGGGGAGCGCTGTCGGGCACCGTCAGGATGAGCCGCCAGCGCGCGGGATTCTCCAGCACCACGCGCAGGAACGCCGAGACCGTCGCGGCATATGCACCCGTCGGGCCGGGTTCGGTCAGGTCCTGGGGCATGCCTGTCACCACCTGCTCCAGCCCACGCTGATGTTCGCGCCGCAACAATGCGGACACCAGTTCTCCCCGCGTGCGAAACACGGTGTACAGCACCGGCTTTCCAACGCCGGCGGCTTCGGCCACCGCCTCCATGCTGAGCTCGTGTAGTTGACACCCGCCGAGCACGGTCATGGCGGCGTCCAACAACTGCTCGCGGCGCTGTTCGCGTGGCAGGCGCTGCGCGTATTTGCGCCGCGGCCGGGGTCGGGTCACGCAGGCAATATTACGCCACCGTTGTATTCGCGAGGCCTAATTGCTACGGTGGCGTTGTATTCAGGCGAAAGCAGAGGTAGCGACCATGATGGAGTCAATCCGGCGCGACGACTACGGCTTCTTCGGGCCCGAGTCGCCCAGCTGGAAGGTATGGGCGTCGCCGACCGCGCTGATCGGCTTCCAGCGCGCCGTGGTGCTCGAGCACTTCGACCCGTTCCTCGCCGCGGCGGTGGCCGACAGCGCCGGCATCTACACCGATCCCTCGGGACGGTTGGACCGCACGCTGGCCTACTTCCTCACCGTCGCCGTTGCCGACGGTCGCACCGCGATCGAGGTGTCCGACGCGCTGATGCGGATCCATGCGAGGGCGAAGGGGATCGAGCCCATCACCGGGTCGCGCTACAGCGCCAACAACCCGGAGGCACAGCTGTGGATCCACATCACCGGCTGGCATTCGGTGCTCAAATGCTACGAGCAATACGGGCCCGGCCCGTTGTCGCCGGCGGAGGAGGCGCGGTTCTGGGCGGAGTCGCGCATCGCCGCCGAGCTGCAGACCTGCAAGCCGGCGGACGTTCCTGCATCACGCGACGAGGTGCGTCAGTACTTCGCCGACGTTCGCGCCCGGCTCTGCACGTCCGAACACGCCGACCGCGCAATGCATTACCTGCTGCATACGCCGCGGGACAGCGGCCTTCGGCTGTGGGCGGGCAGCCGGATTCTGGCGCCCGCGGCGATCGCGACACTGCCGAAATGGATGCGGCACATGGGCAATTTCGACCAGCCCGCCGCGGTCGACGCGGCGGTGACGCCGATCGCGACAGTGTGGGTGAAAGCATTGTCGGCCAATGACTTTCGGCCGATGCTCGCCGTGGCTCGCCGCATCGCTCCCGAGACCGCTGAGGTGCTGGCACAGCACCTGACTGCGCCCCCGCCGGCACGCCGGACGACCATAACGCCGGCCGAAGCGCGAGAACGGCTGGTCGCACACGCCTGACTATCCGGCGCCGACGAGGCCATCCCAGGCCGAGATCGCCGACTCCGCAACGCCTGACAGCTTCGATCGATCTGCGCCGTCGCGTGCCTGAATCGCCATGCCCTGGTTCACCGCGCTGTAGAACGCGGCGATCGTTGCCGCATCGGCGCCGGCCGGAACATCGCCGTCGGCGATGCCGCGTTCGATGCGGTCGCGGAAGTCGTGTTCGGTCGCAATCCGCCAGTCGGCGAGATGGGCATGCACCGCCCGGCTCTGCTCGGTGTAGGTGGTCGCGCTGAGCACGATCATGCAACCGCTCGGCTTGTCCGGTTCGGTGTACGCAATCACGTTCTGACGCAGAAACCCCGCAATCGCCTCCTTGGCGGTGGGTAGCGCACGCAGCGCCTTCGCCGCGTCAACCCCCTCCGTCTCGTTGTAGAACGCGACCGCTTCGCGGAACAACGCCTCCTTACAGCCGAACGCGGCATACAGGCTCGGCGAGCTGATTCCCATCGCGGTCGTCAGGTCCGTGATCGACGCGCCCTCATAGCCGTGCTGCCAGAAAACCTCCATGGCCAGGCGCAGCGCCTGCGCGCGGTCGAAGGTGCGTGGCCTCCCGCGAACCGCCATACCGCACCCCATTTCTGTATCGAACGGCACTGAACTCATTGGCAAGTGTAGCCTCGACGGATAATTATGTATCGAACGACACAGAAATGGAGGAAAGTCATGTCTGAACTCGTTGGCAAGGTAGCGCTGGTGACCGGTGGCAGCCGGGGGATCGGGGCCGCGATCGCGGCACGGCTGGCCGAACTCGGCTCGGAGGTCGCGATCACCTATGCCCAGTCCAAAGAGCGCGCCGACGAGGTCGTCGACACCATCAAGTCGCACGGCCGACGGGGCCTGGCAATCAAGGCAGACAGCGCCGTCGCCGACGAAGTGCCGACGGCAGTCGGAGATGTCGTCGAGGAGTTCGGTCGCCTCGACGTGCTCGTCAACAACGCCGGCATCTTTCCCTTCGGGCCGATTGAGGACGTGACGCTCGAGGAGGTCGACCGCACGCTGGGCATCCACGCCCGCGCGGCGTATCTGGCCAGTCAGGCGGCAGTGCGGCACATGACTGAGGGTGGCCGGATCATCAGCATCGGCAGCAATCTCGCCGAGCGCGTGCCGTTTCCGGGCGTCACCCTGTACTCGATGAGCAAGTCCGCGCTCATCGGTTTCACCAGGGGCCTTGCCCGCGACCTCGGCGACCGCGGGATCACCGTCAACCTCGTGCAGCCGGGCTCCACCGATACGGACATGAATCCCGCCGACGGGCCCACCGCCGACGATCAGCGCGCGTTGAGCGCTCTTGGACGCTACGCCGATCCGACTGACGTCGCGGACACGGTGGCATTCCTCAGTGGTCCGGGCGGTCGCAGCATCACCGGCTCGGTGTTCACCATCGACGGCGGCACGAATGCGTAACTCGCGATGCCGTGGTTGATTCTCGTCGCCGCCGGTCTGCTTGAAATCGTGTGGGCGACAGCGCTCAAGCAGTCCGACGGCTTCACGCGGCTATGGCCGAGCGTCATCGGCATCGGCGGTGCGGCATTGAGTTTCGTCCTGCTGGCGGTGGCACTGCGGCACCTGCCTGCGGGCACCGGCTACGCCGTGTGGGTCGGCATCGGCGCGGTGGGGGTGGCGATTGCCGGGATCGTCGTGTTCGACGAGGCGGTCAGCGCGGCGCGCCTGCTGTTTCTGTCAATCGTCGTGCTCGGAATCGTGGGGCTGCGCCTGGTCGAAGGCTGAAAACGGTTGCGCCTTAAGTATTGTCGGCGTTGCTGCGCGGGAATCCGCCGCCCTGCGGGAACAGCGGGAAGACCACGTCGTCGAGCTTCTCGGCGTCCCCTGATGTCTTGTTGACCGTGGCGCCCCACACGTTGCCGTCGGGCGAGAGCTGCAGGGCCCACGCATGTCCGTGCTGGTCCTGACGCACCACCTCGGGCTCACCGGTGACCGCGCCGGTGTCCGGTGCCAGCCGCACTGCCACTGTTTGTTTGGTGTTGACGAGATTCACCAGCACCGTGCCGTCGAGCGCGGCGCAGCCCGCCACGCCCGGGCGATCGGGCCACGTCCACACCGTCGACACCTTTGAGTCCTTGGTGATGCGCTGCAGCCGGTCGGCCGTCGGGGTGCGATCGGTGACGTACAGCGAGCCGTCAGACGGATCGGTGCACATGCCGCCCCCGGCACCCATCCCCGACAGCGCGGTGGTCTGCGGCGCCTGATTGACCGTTGTGGGCTGCTCGACGCGCAACAGCTTGCCAGCCAGCGAACCCGGATCGGCCGCCTGCGCGGGATTGCCCGCATCGCCTGTGAGTACGTCGAGCGTCGTCGGGCTGGTGAAGATCAGCGCCCCCGTATTACCCGTGGCGCCCTTCGGGATGCCCGTCAGGATCGGTTTCGGGATGTCGCCGTCGGCGATGCGAATGACGCGGTTGTCGGTCGGGGTGCTGACGTAGGCGTACATCAGTCGGTCCTGCGAGTAGGTCGGCGACATCACGATGTCCAGCAGTCCGCCGTCGCCCGAGGGATCGACCGGGATCACCATCTTGACCTTGGGCTCAGCGCTGGTCGAGACCTCCTTCACCGCGCCGGTGGTGCGCTCGGCCACCAGCGCCGACTGGCTGTCGGGAAGCATGATCAGCCCGCTGGTGCTCTCCAGGCAGCCCTGCATGACACCCGGCGCCGGGCAGGCCTTCGGGAACGGCTTGGGCGGCAGCGGCGGTGGAGGTGGGGGTGACGACGACGGACCCGGTTTGAGTTCCGGTTCCGTGGTGAACGGCTGCGACAGTGCCTGGTCGAAGCGGGCGCATCCAGACCCGACGAGCAACGCCGCACACAGCAGGACCAACACACCCCGCATGGGCCGGCGCTGTCTCATGCAGGCCAGGTTACGGATTGTCGGGCAGTGCGCGCCACGCTCACCCCCGCGGCGTGGCCGACGTGACGTCGCGAATAAGGCCGCCAAAGCGCCGTGCCAATCCTCGATTCAGGAGTGACTAGCACTTACCCTGGCAATCGTGACCAGTCATCCTGATCCACGGTCCTGGCAGCGACCCGCGTCTGCAAGCCTGGTCGACCCCGAAGACGATCTTCCAACGTCGAACTATGCGGGTGATTTCGAAACCACCGCGATCCCGCGCTACGACTCGGCTGAGTCGTCGACCGGCGAACCGTTCGGCCTGATCAGCGATCCCGAGCCGCTTCCCTATGTGCAGCCCGGCGGCCGGCATTCCATCGCGTCCTATGGGGCGGAGCCGACCGAGATCGAACCGGATGCCGATGACCGGGCTCGCGACCGGCGAGGGACCCAGGACCTCGGACTGCTTCTCCTGCGGTTGGTGGTCGGGGCATTGCTCATCGGACACGGTCTACAGAAGGCGTTCGGCTTGTGGGGCGGTCCAGGATTCGACGGCTTTGAGAAGTCGCTGACCGATATGGGCTTCCAGCACGCCGACATCCTGACCTACGGGGCAGCGGGCGGCCAGCTTGCCGCTGGCGTGCTTCTGGTGCTGGGCCTGTTCACACCCTTGGCGGCCGCCGGCGCGCTGGCGTATCTGGTGACCGACATATTGGCGGAGGCCATGACCGCCCACGAAGAGGCCAGGCTGGCGTCGTTCCTCACCGATGGCCATGAGTACAAGGTCATCCTCGTCTGTGTCGTCGCGGCAATCATTCTGATCGGCCCGGGTCGTTATGGCTTGGACGCCGCTCGCGGCTGGGCCCGTCGCCCATTCATCGGCTCATTCGCCGCGCTTGTGCTGGGCCTCGGCGCCGGCGTCGCCGTGTGGGTGCTGCTGAACGGCGGCAACCCGCTGGCGTAGCCGCCTACGCGTACGGGTTGGGCACGCGGCCGCCGCTGGCCTCCGTCAACAACGGCAGCGTCGCAAACGTCACCGCAGGCAGCCTCAAGTCATCGCCGTCGGTGAGTTGCGCGTACGCCCGAGAACCCTTGCCGAAGCGCAGACCCGCGATGTCGTCCCAAGAGACCGTCTGGCTGGCCAGAAGCGTGCGCGCGGTCACTGTGTCGCGATCGGCCACCGTGCGGTAGCGGACGATGAACGCCGAAAGGACCACCGGAATGACGAGCAGCAGCGCACACCACGACGGCCCGGCGAGCACCAGGGCAAGCAAGCCGAGCGCCAAGAAGCCAACGGCAAAATGCGCCATCGGCGAGATCCTGATGACGACGGGGACCTGCTCGGAGTCGGCGCGCACACCGTCATCTTCGCACTTGCCGGGAATTTGGCCGCCCCGGCGGTGCCGGGAATTTGACCCGTGACCAGTGCGGAGGCTACCGTCAACGGTTATGCGAACCGCTGGACTGCTCGTAGTAATTGGGAAGCGCGTTGATGCCGCGCTTGCCCTCTGCCGGGCATAGCAACCAGCATCAACGCGCGACCCTCGTACAGCGGCCCAGCTGACGGGGGTTTTTTCTTGCCCCGACACCGATTTGAGATCCTAGAGACCACGACGGAGATAAAGAGGAAACCGTGAGCGCACCCACCACGCGACCCCCGGAGCAGTCGTCGACTGCGCCCAATGGAGGACACGCCGCGCCTGCCGCCGCCAAACCAGCGTCGAAGGGCGGCCCCGCACACTCGAAACGTGTTGCGCCGCATCAACTCACTGGTGCACAAGCCGTGATCCGATCACTCGAGGAACTCGACGTCGACGTCATCTTCGGCATTCCCGGCGGTGCCGTGTTGCCCGTCTACGACCCGCTTTTCGACTCGCAGAAGCTGCGTCACGTGTTGGTCCGCCACGAACAGGGCGCCGGCCACGCCGCCAGCGGATACGCGCATGCCACCGGCAAGGTCGGGGTGTGCATGGCGACGTCGGGACCCGGCGCCACCAACCTGGTCACTCCGCTGGCCGATGCGCACATGGACTCAATTCCAGTGGTGGCCATTACGGGTCAGGTCGGCCGCGCGCTGATCGGCACCGACGCCTTCCAGGAAGCCGACATCTCCGGCATCACGATGCCGATCACCAAGCACAACTTCTTGGTCCGCAATGGTGACGACATCACGCGGGTGATTGCCGAGGCGTTCCACATCGCCTCGTCCGGCCGGCCGGGTCCGGTGCTCGTCGACATCCCGAAGGACGTGCTGCAGGGGCAGTGCACCTTCAGCTGGCCGCCGCAGATCGATCTGCCGGGCTACAAGCCGAACACCAAGCCGCACAACCGTCAGGTGCGCGAGGCCGCGAAGCTGATCGCGGCGGCCCGCAAGCCGGTGCTCTACGTCGGCGGCGGGGTGATCCGTGGCGAGGCAACCGAGCAGCTGCTGGACCTGGCCGAGTTGACCGGCATCCCCGTCGTCACGACGCTGATGGCGCGTGGCGCATTCCCGGACAGTCATCCGCAGAACTTGGGCATGCCCGGCATGCACGGCACGGTGGCCGCGGTGGCCGCGTTGCAGCGCAGCGATCTGCTGATCGCGCTGGGCACCCGCTTCGACGACCGCGTGACGGGCAAGCTGGAGTCTTTCGCGCCCGAAGCCAAGGTCATCCACGCCGACATCGACCCGGCCGAGATCGGCAAGAACCGCCACGCCGACGTTCCGATCGTGGGCGACGTCAAGGCGGTCATCACCGATCTGATCGAGGCACTGCGCAAGGCCGGCGCCATCGGCTCGATCAAGATAGACAACTGGTGGGAGTACCTGCGCGGCGTGCAGTCGACGTACCCGCTGAGCTATGGCCCGCAGAGCGACGGCAGCCTGTCGCCGGAGTACGTCATCGAAACGCTGGGCAAGATGGCCGGGCCTGACGCCATCTACGCCGCCGGTGTGGGGCAGCACCAGATGTGGGCCGCCCAGTTCATCAAGTACGAGAACCCGAAGACATGGCTCAACTCCGGCGGTCTCGGCACCATGGGGTTCGCCGTTCCGGCGGCGATGGGCGCCAAGTTCGGCCGTCCCGAGGCCGAAGTGTGGGCCATCGACGGCGACGGCTGCTTCCAGATGACCAACCAGGAACTGGCCACCTGTGCCGTCGAGGGCGCGCCGATCAAGGTCGCCATCATCAACAACGGCAACCTGGGCATGGTGCGGCAGTGGCAGACGCTGTTCTACGAAGAGCGGTACAGCCAAACGGATCTGGCCACGCACTCGCATCGCATCCCGGACTTCGTGAAGCTGGCCGAGGCGCTCGGCTGCGTCGGATTGCGTTGCGAGCGTGCCGAAGACGTCGAGGACGTCATCAGGCAGGCGCGTGAGATCAACGACCGCCCGGTGGTGATCGACTTCATCGTCGGCGCCGACGCACAGGTGTGGCCGATGGTGGCGGCAGGCACCAGCAATGACGAGATCCAGGCCGCGAAGGGCATCCGCCCGCTGTTCGACGATCCCGAAGAAGGGCACGCGTGATGACCGTTAGTACGCACACGCTGTCGGTGTTGGTCGAGGACAAACCCGGCGTGCTCGCCCGAGTGGCATCACTGTTCTCGCGGCGCGGCTTCAATATCCAATCGCTGGCTGTTGGTGCGACCGAGCAGAAGGACATGTCGCGGATGACGATCGTCGTCAGCGTCGAGGACTCTCCGCTCGAGCAGATCACCAAGCAGCTGAATAAACTCGTCAACGTGATCAAGATTGTCGAGCAAGACGTCGACAACTCGGTCGAGCGGGAGCTTGCGCTGATCAAGGTGCGCGCCGACGCCACCACCCGCGGTCAGGTGATCGAGGCGGTGAACCTGTTCCGCGCCAAGGTCGTTGACGTGTCGACGGAGTCGCTGACCATCGAGGCCACCGGCACGCCCGCGAAGCTCGAGGCCTTCCTGCGGGTGCTGGAGCCGTATGGAATCCGTGAGCTTGTGCAGTCCGGTGTGGTGTCGTTGTCCCGTGGTCCCCGCGGTATCGGCGCCGTCAAGTAGCCCAAACCAAAGTAGAAGAGAAGGAAACTCGAAGTGTCTTCAACAAGCACAGAGATGTTCTATGACGACGATGCCGACCTGTCGATCATTCAGGGACGCAAGGTCGGCGTCATCGGCTATGGCAGCCAGGGCCATGCGCACTCGCTTTCGCTGCGCGACTCAGGCGTTCAGGTGAAGGTCGGACTCAAGGAGGGCTCGAAGTCCCGCGAGAAGGTCACCGAGCAGGGCCTCGATGTGGACACGCCCGCCGAGGTCGCCAAGTGGGCCGACGTGATCATGCTGCTGGCGCCCGATACCGCCCAGGCCGACATCTTCCGCAACGACATCGAGCCGAATCTGGAAGACGGCAATGCGCTGTTCTTCGGGCACGGTCTGAACATCCACTTCGACCTGATCAAGCCGCCAGCCAACGTCACCGTCGGCATGGTCGCGCCGAAGGGTCCCGGCCACCTGGTGCGTCGCCAGTTCGTCGACGGCAAGGGCGTGCCGTGCCTGATCGCGGTCGACCAGGATCCCAAGGATGAGGGTGAGGCGCTCACGCTGTCGTACGCCAAGGGCATCGGCGGCACCCGGGCCGGCGTCATCAAGACCACGTTCAAGGACGAGACCGAGACCGACCTGTTCGGTGAGCAGGCCGTATTGTGCGGCGGCACAGAGGAACTCGTCAAGACCGGCTTCGACGTGATGGTGGAGGCCGGCTACGCGCCCGAACTGGCGTACTTCGAAGTGCTGCACGAGCTCAAGCTCATCGTCGACCTGATGTACGAGGGCGGGATCGCGCGGATGAACTACTCCGTGTCCGACACGGCGGAGTTCGGCGGCTATCTCTCGGGTCCGCGGATCATCGACGCGGGCACCAAGCAGCGCATGCAGCAGATCCTGTCCGAGATTCAGGACGGCACCTTCGTCAAGCGGCTCGTCGCCAACGTCGAGGGCGGCAACAAGGAGCTCGAGGGGCTGCGCAAGCAGAACGCCGAGCACCCGATCGAGGTGACGGGTAAGAAGCTGCGCGACCTGATGAGTTGGGTCGACCGCCCGCTGACCGACACGGCCTAGCCGTTCCGTCCGCCGCGAAATAGCATTCCAGGTCGCTCTCGGGCGAAATCTACAGCCCGGAATGCTATTTCGGCGAGCTAAGGCGAGAGGTTCGGCAGCTGTTCGATGCCGAACTCGCGGCGCAGCACGGTGCGGGCGGCGTAGTAGCCGGACATTCCGTGCACACCGCCGCCGGGCGGCGTCGCCGACGAGCACAGGTACACCTTGGGAATCGGCGTGCTCCACGGGTTGAGCCGCGGCGTTGGGCCGGCAAGCGCGTGAAACAGCGTATTGCCGCCAACGCCGATGTCGCCGCCGACGAGGTTGGCGTTGTGTTCGGCCAGCCGCGCGGCGGGTACCGATCGGACGGCCACCACGACATCGCGGAAACCGGGCGCGAAACGCTCGAAAATGCCTGTGACGGTTTCGCTCTGGTCGACGATTGAGCCCGACGGCACATGCGCGTATGTCCACAGCGGGCGGCGCCCATGCGCGTCGATGCGGCCCGGATCGGCCAGGTGCGGCAGGGCGGCGAGCACCATCGGCCATTCTGCGTGGCGGCCCGCGGCGGCTTCCCGTTCGGCCTGTACCATCTGCTCGCGCGTTCCGCCCATGTGCAATGTCGGAGCATCAGCCAGTCGCGGGTCGGTCCATGGAATGTCGTCCGACAGAACGAAGTCGACCTTCGCCACACCTGGGCCGAAGCGGTAGCGCTGCAGCGCCTTTGCATACCTTGCCGGCAGTCGGTCGCGATAGATCGACAGCAGCGCGGTGGGTGCGGTGTCGAAAAGCGCGACGCCCGAAGGCGGTTCGGTGATCTCCTCGCCAGACGACACCGTGCCACCGTGTGCCCGAAGATCTGCGATCAACGCATCGGGGATGGCCTGGCTGCCGCCGACCGGTATCGGCCAGCCGACGGTGTGGGCAAGCGTGGCCAACATCAGGCCCGCACCGGCGGACACCAGCGACGGCATCTGCGAAATCGTATGTGCCGCAACGCCGGTGAACAGTGCGCGGGCGTCTACTCCATTCAACGCCCGCCAGGCTGGAGTGCCCTGTTCGAGCAGTCGCATTCCCACCTGCACCGCGGCGATCGGATCGGTCGGGATCGAGCGCTTGTCGCCGAGTAGCAGTTTGAGCACCGCGTCATCGCGATGAACAAGTGGGCCGAGCAGATGCCGCCACGACTCGCCGTCGGTCAACTCTGCGCAGGTGCGGTCGAGGTCGTGATAACCCACGGCGGCGGGCCGGCCCGGCAGCGGGTTGGCGTAGGCTACTTCAGGCACCTTGAGCGTGACGCCGCGCGCGGGCAGATCGAACTCCGCGAGAAACGGAGATGCCAGCGCCAGCGGATGCACGGCCGAGCAGATGTCGTGCGCCACCCCGGAGAATTCGGGGTCGGCAAGGGTGCGGGCCCCGCCGCCCAGGGTCGGCTGCGCCTCGAACACCTGCACCGACAGACCGGCCCTGGCGCATATGACGGCGGCCGCCAGGCCGTTGGGTCCACTACCGACGACGGTGACGTCCACTTCGCAATTAGAGCCCACTACTCTGTGTGGACGTGAGTCTTCCCGTTGTACTGATCGCCGACAAACTGGCTGAATCGACCGTCGCCGCCCTCGGTGATCAGGTAGAAGTCCGCTGGGTCGACGGCCCCGACCGAGAGAAGCTGCTGGCCGCAGTGCCGGAGGCCGACGCGCTGCTGGTGCGTTCGGCGACCACGGTCGACGCCGAGGTGCTCGCGGCTGCGCCCAAGCTCAAGATCGTCGCCCGCGCGGGCGTGGGCCTGGACAATGTGGACGTCGACGCCGCCACCGCTCGTGGCGTGCTGGTGGTCAACGCGCCCACGTCCAACATCCACAGTGCCGCCGAGCATGCGTTGGCCCTGATGCTGGCCGCTGCCCGCGAGATCCCCGCGGCCGATGCGTCGCTGCGCGAACGTACGTGGAAGCGGTCGAAGTTCTCCGGCATCGAGATCTACGGCAAGACCGTCGGCGTCGTCGGCCTTGGCCGCATCGGCCAGCTGGTGGCACAGCGGCTGGCGGCATTCGGCACGCACGTCGTCGCGTATGACCCGTATGTGTCGGCGGCGCGCGCCGCGCAGCTCGGCATCGAGCTGCTGAGCCTCGACGAGCTGCTCGGCCGCGCTGACTTCATCTCGGTGCACCTGCCGAAGACCCCGGAGACCGCCGGGCTGATCGGCAAGGAGGCACTGGCCAAGACGAAGCCGGGCGTGATCATCGTCAACGCGGCGCGCGGTGGGCTGGTCGACGAGGAAGCGCTCGCCGAGGCCATCAGGAGCGGACACGTCCGCGGTGCCGGCATCGACGTCTTCGCCAAGGAGCCGGCCACCGACAGCCCGCTGTTCGATCTGCCTCAGGTCGTCGTCACACCGCATCTTGGCGCGTCGACTGGTGAGGCGCAGGACCGCGCGGGCACGGATGTCGCGGAGAGCGTGAAGCTGGCACTGGCGGGGGAGTTCGTGCCCGACGCCGTCAATGTCGGCGGCGGTGTGGTGAGCGAGGAAGTTTCGCCGTGGCTCGACTTGGTCCGCAAGCTGGGTCTGCTCGTCGGTATTCTCTCGCCGGAGCTACCCGTCTCGTTGTCGGTTCAGGTTCGCGGCGAGTTGGCCTCCGAAGACGTTGAGGTGCTTCGGCTTTCGGCGCTACGCGGACTGTTCTCGTCGGTGATCGAAGATCCCGTCACGTTCGTCAACGCCCCGGCGCTGGCCGCCGAGCGCGGTGTTCAGGCCGAGATCAGCACGGCGACCGAAAGCCCAACGCATCGCAGTGTGGTCGACGTCCGCGCCGTGCTGTCCGACGGCTCGGTGATCAACGTTGCCGGCACGCTGACGGAGCCACAGCTGGTGCAGAAGATCGTTCAAATCAACGGGCGCAACTTCGACCTCCGAGCAGAGGGCATCAACCTGATCGTCAACTACATCGATCGGCCGGGCACATTGGGCAAGATCGGCACGCTGCTTGGCGGTGCGGACATCAATATCCACGCCGCACAACTCAGCGAGGACGCCGAAGGTCCGGGAGCGACGATCCTGCTGCGGCTTGACCGTGACGTGCCGTCCGACCTGAGGGCCGCAATCGCCGACTCCGTCGGCGCAAAGAAGCTGGAAGTGGTGGATCTGACGTGAAATTGGCGATCATCGCCGGCGACGGCATCGGCCCCGAGGTCGTCGGTGAGGCCGTCAAGGTGCTTGACGCGGTCGTGCCCGGCGTCGAGAAGACCAGTTACGACCTGGGTGCGCGGCGTTACCACGCGAGCGGCGAGGTGCTGCCCGACTCGGTGCTCGACGAGCTGCGAAAGCACGATGCGATCTTGCTGGGCGCCATCGGTGACCCGTCGGTGCCCAGCGGTTTGCTGGAACGTGGTCTGCTGCTTCGCATCCGGTTCGCGCTCGATCACCACATCAACCTCCGGCCGGCCCGGCTGTATCCCGGGGTGAGCAGTCCGCTCGCGGGCAATCCCGATATCGACTTCGTCGTCGTCCGCGAGGGAACAGAAGGCCCATACACCGGCAACGGTGGAGCGATCCGCGTCGGCACGCCCCACGAGATCGCCACCGAGGTCAGCGTCAACACCGCATTCGGTGTGCAACGTGTGGTGCACGACGCGTTCCGTCGGGCGCAGCAGCGCCGTAAGCATTTGACGCTGGTGCACAAGAACAACGTGCTGACCTTCGCCGGCGCGCTCTGGTGGCGCACCGTGCAGGAGATCGCAGCCGAGTATCCGGATGTTGAGGTGGCGTATCAGCACGTGGATGCGGCGACGATCCACCTCGTCACCGATCCGGGCCGCTTCGACGTGATTGTCACCGACAACCTGTTCGGCGACATCATCACCGATCTCGCGGCGGCCGTGTGCGGCGGCATCGGCCTGGCCGCGAGCTGCAACATCGATGCGACGCGGACCAATCCGTCGATGTTCGAGCCAGTGCACGGCAGCGCGCCGGACATTGCGGGACAGGGCATCGCCGACCCGACCGCGGCGATCATGTCGGTCGCGCTGCTGCTGTCTCACGTCGGTGAGGATGACGCGGCCACACGTGTCGACAAGGCCGTCGAACAACACCTGGCGACCCGCGGCGACGAGAAGCTGTCCACCACACAGGTCGCCGACAGAATCTTGTCGAGCCTGTAGGTCGTTTGCGCCGAAACGGTATTCCGGCCGGTCCTCACTCGAGATTTTCCTGCATGACTACAGTCTCGAGCAACTAATCGCGGTCGACGGGAACCAGCGGCATCGCGATTACCGGGAACAGCGCGCACACGGCAAACGCCACGGGGTAGCCGGCGATCCCGATCAACCCGCCGACTAAGGGCGGCGCGACGCCGGCTGTCAACAGCTGGCTCGTGTTCTGTGTGCCTAGCGCGCGGCCGCTCCAGAATGGCCCCGCGATCTCGGCGATCGCGGTGAATGCTAAGCCGTTGTCGGACACCGTGATCACCGAGGCGATCACCATCACCGCCACGCTGACAGGCGAGTGGAGCCAGTCCGTCAAAGCCAGCAGACCCATCGCCGCCGCTGCCGCCAGCGCGATGGTGCGGATCGGCCGCAGTCGCGAACCCACCAGGTCCGATGAGCGGCTCGCCGCTGTGTCCGACCAACGTCCCGCGGCGATTCGTCCACCGGCGCCCAGTATCTGGGCGGCCGTCACCATCGCGCCCGCAGACGCCGCGGACCAGCCGCGGTCGCTCATCAGCCACACGAGCGTGAAGGTCCACACCACGACCTGGGGAACCACCAGCAGGACCGACACGGCGTGGATGCGCCACAACACCGACGATCCGCGGTAGGGGTTGGCCAGTGCGGCTTCATCGGCCTCGTGACGCGGCGGCCGCGGCGGATCGACGACCGCGACCGCACACACCACAGCGGAGACCGCGCACACGACGGCGGGGAACAGCAGGGCCACCGAAACGCCGTGGCTTTCGGCCAGCCGCGGAATCACCAAGGCGCCCAAACCGACTCCCAGCGGTTGGGCGGTCTGCCGAATGCCCATCACCAGACCGCGCTGCTCCGGCGGAAACCATCCGACCACCAGGCGGCCGCTGGCCGAATTGCTGCTGGCCGCCGCCATGCCGCCAAGCAACAGAAAGGCACCCGCCGCGACGAGCGAATGCACCGACGCCGCTGCGAACGCCGCAGCCGCCGTCAGCACCGAACCCAGTGCTAGGACGATCCGCTCGCCGACACGGTCGACGATGTAACCCCACGCGATCAGCGTCGCGACCATGCCGAGGCTGGGCATCGACGACAGCAGCCCGGCCTTCGCCAGATCCAGGCCGCGTTCGGTGTGCAGCGTCGGGATGAGGAAGGCCGCACCGTTGATGAAGACGTTCGCGCACAGCGTCGCGCTCAGCGCGATGCCCAACATCGACCAGCGACGTACGGAGCTGATCGAGTCGATGGACACCCGACCATCGTCGCATAGCTGTCTCAGGATATTGAACTGGAATTCCATATACTGAGACACCCGATAGGGACTGGCCGCGGCCGCCGCGCCCCAGGCCACTAGGGTGAGGCCATGCGCCTTGGTCGAATCGCCAGTCCCGACGGAGTTGCCTTTGTCAGCGTCGAAGGACCCACCGAGGACCCGACACAGGCTGTTGCGAGGGAAATCGCCGAGCACCCCTTCGGTTCGCCCAACTTCACCGGCCGTCAATGGCCGCTCGCTGACGTGCGGCCCCTGGCGCCCATCCTGGCGAGCAAGGTGGTGTGCATCGGCAAGAATTACGCCGAGCACGTCGCAGAGATGGGTGGCGGCGACTTTCCCGATCCGGTGATCTTCATGAAGCCCAACACCGCGATCATCGGGCCGAATGTGCCGATCCAGTTGCCGGCCGACGCCAACCCCGTGCATTTCGAGGGTGAACTGGCTGCGGTGATCGGCCGACCGTGCAAGGACGTTCCTGCCGCGCGCGCCGCCGAGAACATCCTGGGCTACACGATCGGTAATGATGTCACCGCGCGCGACCAGCAGAAGAAGGACGGCCAGTGGACCCGCGCCAAGGGCTACGACACGTTCTGCCCGGTCGGCCCCTGGATCGTCACCGACGTCGACCCGGCCGACCTTGACATCCGCACCGAGGTCAACGGAGAGGTCAAGCAGCACAGCCGAACCTCGCTGATGATCCATGACATTGGTGCGATCATCGAGTGGATCTCGGCGGTGATGACGCTGCTGCCGGGCGATCTGATCCTTACCGGCACGCCAGAGGGTGTCGGCCCGATCGAGGACGGTGACACTGTCAGCATTACTGTCGAGGGCATCGGGACGTTGACGAATCCTGTTGCGCGCAAAGGAAAGTGATGACGCCGCGCACGCGAGGAGCGATATGACAACTGCGGACGCGACGAGCGAAAATAACTTACGAGTTCGGTTCTGCCCATCGCCAACCGGCACGCCACACGTTGGGCTGATCCGCACCGCGTTGTTCAACTGGGCATATGCCCGCCACACCGGTGGCACCTTCGTGTTCCGGCTGGAAGACACCGACGCCGAACGCGACAGCGAGGAAAGCTATCTGGCGCTGCTCGATGCGCTGAACTGGCTCGGGTTGAACTACGACGAGGGCCCTGACATCGGTGGGCCGTATGCGCCCTACCGGCAGTCCGAGCGCGGCGAGATCTATCGCGATGTGGTGCAACGGCTATTGGTCGCCGGCGAGGCGTACGAAGCTTTCTCGACTCCGGCGGAAGTCGAGGCGCGGCATGTGGCCGCGGGACGAAACCCCAAGCTGGGCTATGACAACTTCGATCGCCTCCTCACCGACGAGCAGCGCGCGGTGTTCGCGGCCGAAGGCCGCACGCCGGTGGTGCGGCTGCGGATGCCCGACGCCGACATCTCCTGGCGCGACCTGGTGCGCGGCGACACCACCTTCGCCGCGGGCATCGTGCCGGATTTCGCGCTGACCCGGGCGAACGGAGATCCGTTGTACACCTTGGTCAATCCGGTCGACGACGCGCTGATGAAGATCACCCATGTGCTGCGCGGCGAGGACCTGCTGCCCTCGACACCACGCCAGATCGCCTTGTATCAGGCGTTGATCCGCATTGGCGTGGCCGAACGCGTTCCCGAGTTCGCGCATCTGCCAAGCGTTCTCGGCGACGGAAACAAGAAGCTGTCCAAGCGCGACCCGCAGTCGAATCTGTTCCTGCACCGCGAGCGTGGCTTCATCCCCGAGGGACTGTTGAATTATCTGGCCTTGCTCGGCTGGGGCATCGCCGAGGATCGGGATGTGTTCAGCCTGGACGAGATGGTCGCCGCGTTCGACGTCACCGATGTCAACTCCAACCCCGCCCGCTTCGATCAGAAGAAGGCCGACGCGCTCAACGCCGAACATATCCGGCTGCTGAGCGAGGAGGACTTCACCGAACGGCTGCGCGTGTACTTCGCCGCCCACGGCCACGACACCGGGCTCGATGCCGGGCAATTCGCGGAGGCGGCGCGGCTGGTACAGACCCGCATCGTGGTGCTGGGTGACGCATGGGACCTGCTGAAGTTTCTCAACGACAGCGAGTTCACGCTCGACGAGAAGTCGGCCGCCAAGGAACTGCGCGGCGATGCGGCCCCTGTGCTCGACGCCGCTATCGCTGCGCTCGAGGACGTCGGAGAGTGGACGACGGCGAAGATCGAAATAGCGCTCAAGGTCGCGTTGTTGGAAAACCTGGCCCTCAAGCCGCGCAAGGCGTTCGGTCCCATCCGGGTGGCCGCCACGGGCGCGTCGATCAGCCCACCGCTGTTCGAGTCCCTGGAGCTGCTCGGGCGTGATCGAAGTCTGCGACGGCTGCGCGCGGGGCGCGATCGTGCAGCCGCAGCCGCTGCCGCGACCGACGCGTGAAAAGGCACCTCGAATCTTTTGGTAGTCTGCACGTCGGCCCGATTCGACACGCGGCGGAAGCGTCGCACCGCGTGACGGGGCCGAAAAAAGGCCCGTGACCTGCGGTTATGGGCAGCCAATGGGGTATGGTGTAATTGGCAACACAGCGGTTTCTGGTACCGCCATTCTAGGTTCGAGTCCTGGTACCCCAGCCATTGCGATGAGCGCTTGCGCGAAGAGCATCGGAGATTTGTGGATTAGGTCCGCTAAATCCCCCTGAGATATGCTGACCCACCGGAACGAGTTCTGGCCCCCGTCGTCTAGCGGCCTAGGACGCCGCCCTCTCACGGCGGTAGCGTGGGTTCGAATCCCATCGGGGGTACAAACCGGATCGCGAGCAGACACAAAAGCACCCAATTTCTCGGCGGTTTCTAGGGATCGTTGCAACACTGCTGGTTAATTGGTCTGTAGTAGATCACGTAAACGCTCGGCTGGGGTGTCCCAACCGAGCGT
>JAJKIB010000040.1 GCA_021154745.1 Mycobacterium sp. | reverse complement strand
GTCCGCGCTCCGGCGTGGCGATCCGCTCCATGGCCTCCAGCGCCGCCCAGAGGTCACCGTGCACCTCGACGTCGCCGGACACGTACGCCCGCGCGAACCCGAGCTGGTTGGGCGCCCACAACAGCCGGCGCAGCGCGCGGCGGCGCACCACGTGCAGACGGACAGGTGCATCCGCAGGCCCTAATTCGCTGCCGTCCCAGCACCGCAGCCGGAGCGGGACGCCGTCACCGAGCGCCGCACGGAGCAGCGGCGCCATCACGTCCGCGACGCTCACCCGGTGGGCCGGGCCTCGGCGGCCAGTCGGCTGAACCGGGCCGCGGCACGGCGCCGCCCCGGCACCGCGGCCGGTGCGCGGTCGCGTACCTCACCCATGACGCGGCGGGTGAGCCCGATCGCAGTCTCTCCCGACCGCGCTGGCCCGGTCGAGGGCTCGAACAACTGCACCCGCAGCCGGGGCCGGCGCGGGAACCGCACGATGTCGACCGGACCGGTCACCGCTGCGCACACGAGCCGGGTACCCGGCACCGCGAGCGCGAGCCGACCGGCCCCACTAAGCGGGCGCAGCGCGCGACCGCGCGACACGGTGCCCTCGGGAAACACACCGACGCAGTGGCCCTGCTCGAGCTGGTCGACCGCGGCAGAAAGTGCCGCGAGATCGGCCCGACCCCGCTCGATCGGAATCTGCCCCATGTGGTCGAGCACCCATGCCAGGAGTCTGTTGGACCACAGCGACGACTTGGCCAGCGCACGGACCTGCCGGTGCGGGACTGCCACACCGATGACCAGCGGATCCCAGGCGCTGTCGTGATTGGAAATCAGCAGCACCGGCCCTGGCCGGGTCACCAGCGAGCCGCCCTCTACCTCCAGCCGCCCCCACCACCGCACGATCGGCGTTGCCACCGCCATCACCACACGGTAGGTCCGCGACACCGTCTCCGACGTCATCGGCGCATCCCGCTCGACGCTTCCGTCAGAACAGGAAACACGCGATCGCCACGTACTGACAAGCGGCCGCGGCGCTGACGAAGCTGTGGAACACCTCGTGGTAGCCGAACCACTCCGGACGCGGGTCCGGAGTACGCGCGTGGTAGGCCAGCGCACCGACGGTGTAGAGCAGGCCGCCGGCCACCAGCAGGATCGCCGGCGCGACGCCGGCGCGCAGCCACACGGCCGGCACCGCGGCGCCGGCGCCCCAGCCGAGGCCGACGAAGACCGCGCCGGCCACCCATTCCCTGACCTGCATGCGTCGCGTCAGACGTATAGCGGCGGCCAGCACGGTGAGCGACCACATCGCGGTCAGCGCACCCCACGACCAGGCCCCCGGCAGGCACAAGGCCATCGGCGGCGTGGCGGTGCCCGCGATGACCACGAAGATCATCAGGTGGTCCAGGCGCTGCAGCCACGCGGACGTCGCCGCCGACCAGGACCCGCGGTGGTAGAGCGCACTCGCCCCGAACATCCCGGCGACCGCGGCCGCGTAGACCGACGCCACCGTCGTGTTCCAAGCGCCGTCAGCGGAGATGATCAGGACCGTGCCGAGCACCAGCGCAGCCTCGAAGGAGGCCAAGTGCATCCACCCGCGCAACCGTGGCTTCGCGTACTCCAGGTCACGGCGGGCATCATGCAGCAGCGGCACCGCGGCCGAGTCCGATATCCCAACCTCGAGGGTCATAGGCTCCTCCAGCGTCGACATCTGGTTTGTCGTCTGGGACGCTCCGGAAACAGTCGACGCCAGCATTATGGCTCCCGTCAAGCCCATCGACCGGAGCCACGACGTCCGAGACAAGTGTGCTCGGGATCAGCAGACCGACCCGGGCTTACCCCACTCGACCAGATGACCGCGAGGGACGCCGCGGCGGCCTGAGCGGGTTAATCGTGCAGTGCCCCGATCGGCTCGGCGAGCCGGAGCACACTTGGTTGGTGGATCGTGACCGCGACAAGCAGGGTCGCGCCCGCAGTGCCCGGCCGCGCGACGAACTCGGTCGTCCCCTGCCCTACGGCGCGCGCGGTGTTCCGCGCGGCACGGAAGGGGCGGCGCGCACGGTCGAACAGACATTGGACGAGGCGCAGCGCCTGTTCGACACCGGTCGCCCGTTCCACGCCCACGAGGTGTTCGAAGATGCCTGGAAGGCCGGCCGCGAAACCGACGAAGCCGGTTTGTGGAAGGCGCTGGCACAACTCGCCGTCGGATGCACCCACCGGTTACGCGGCAATGCCATCGGCGCTGAGCGGCTGCTTCGACGCGCGGCGACCGCCCTGGCGCCCTACGCCAGTCGGGCCCCGTACGACATCGACATCATCGGGTTACGGGCATGGGCTCAGCATCCCGACGATCGACCCATGCCGAGCCTGCGCGCATCTCCCGCCGCGGGCAAATCCTCGCGACAAGCAGGGACCTGACGAGCGGTGCGCAGACTCGCGTATATCTGCTCGATCATTCTCGGACGCGGCGCGGGGCCGACGAGGCCTTCCGGGCCGAGCCGGATGTCGGCACGTCTCTGTTGCGCAGCGCGAACTCGTCGGAGCTGTTGTCGACGACCGCACCGACCCGCTCATACTGGACACTTCGACCCCAGGACGGTGAAGCGTGAACGATCATCAGCATGACTCGGCCTCCGGACCCGGCGCTGACCTCGAGTACGACCTGGCGCACGAGGCGAGCGGCGCGGCTACGTCTGCTGCCCATGAGGACCATGTAGCCGTCGTCACTGGCACACCGGAGTACGACGGCGACTACTCCTACGATTTGGCGCACGACGTCCCTGGGCGCTGACCCCTGGTGCGGACGCGCGGCAGGCATCGCTGTTCGAGGGTGCCCGCCAGATCGCCCACGGGGCAGTCCGGCTGGAAGTGGCTATGCGGAGAGACTGAATGGCGGGTACCGATCGGTGACGAGGACCACCGCATAGGCGATGACCCGGTTCTGCCACCGAATCACGCCTTGGACGAAGTCGAACATCCCTGGTGGGTATTTGCCGGTGAACAGGATGGCGAACCAAGCGATTATGACTACGACGATGGCCGCGATGTCGAGGAATATCAGCACGATGAAGTGAGGGATGGCCAGCAACCATTTGACCAAGGGCAGCCAGCGGTTCAGGTCGCGCTGCGCGTCGGGATACGCGTAGTCCAGGTGGACCGATTGGTGGTCATCGGTCGACGGATACCGGTCGTCCATCAGGGCGACATAGACGCCGACACGGTTTGAGAACCGCTGCAACTCAAGGTTCCAGTCGAACCACCAGCGCGGGTATTTGCGGCGGAACAGGATCATCAGCAACGGGGCGAGAACGAGCAGACCGCCGGCTCCCGCGGCTACCTGCCTGGTTCCATGCTCGGACGTCCATTGCCAGGTGCCCCCCGATACCGCACCCAGCACGATGGCGATCGGGATGACCACCAGGATCCGGAACGCGGTTGTCACCCGATTCAGTGGTCGATCCGGATAATCGACCGAGAATTGGACCGGGTAGATCTGGGTTGGCTGCATGTGCCGTCGCCCCCTTTACGAGCCGCTCAATGACTCACGAAACCTAGTCCAGCCGCAACCGGTTGCCGAGGATTTCCGCCGTACGGCGAAACCGTGCGTGGCGGCCCGTACCGGCGCCGAATTCTCGTTCAGCTGACGGCGCGGGCGATCTTCCTGCACCGTCAGCGGTGACGGTAACCGCTATCCGCAGGACTCGGAGTCTGCCTCCGGTCGCCTGTCGCCGGAAGGCGTCACGAAGATCAATCACCCTTTGCCGGCGCGGGATGACGGAAACCCACGGACGTGCGAAGCAGGGTCAGGTCGAATTCTGTCCCGCTGCCGCGCCGCCCTGTGATGATGTTCGCGTGACCGATGAGCTCTTGGCCGGCCAGGCGGCTTACTACCGCCGTCGTGCCGGCGAGTATGACGTCACTGCCTATGGCGACGTTGCGGTTGCTCGCGTGCGTATCGCCCGACTCGTTGCGGAGATGGAGCCGGGCGGGACGGTGCTGGAGATCGCGTGTGGCACCGGCTTGTGGACCGAGTCCCTCGCTGTCCGCGCTGATACGGTGACCGCCATCGATTTGGCGGCGGAGGCGGTCGCGATCGCCGGTGATCGGGTGCGCTCGGAACGTGTCCGGTTCGAGGTTGCCGATGTCTTTTCGTGGACGACGACGGCGCGCTTTGACGTGATCTTCTTTGCGGCGTGGCTCTCGCACGTGCCGGCTAGCCGGTTCGAGCGGTTCTGGCGGCTGCTGCGGGCCTTGCTGGCTGATGGGGGCCGCGTGTTGTTCGTCGACGAACACGTCAACGTCCGCGAAAAGGAGAGGTATCTGCCCGGCGAAGATGAGATCGTCGAACGACGCCTGCGCGATGGCAGCAGATACCGCGTCATCAAGAACTTCGTGGACCCGGAGCGACTTGAGAGTCGGCTCCATGCCATCGGCTGGGACTGCCGGATCCGGCGCGACGGCAACGACTGGGTCTGCGGCGAGGCCCGCCCGGTCACTTAGTCGGCAACGTTCTCGTCCGGCCATCCCCGGTGGGACGGGCTCTGAGCTTCTCGACTTCCGCGCGGCACTGAACGCGCGGAAAGCCTTGACCGCCCCAGCCCACCGACGCTGGCGTGCACGGTGGCCGGTGAGAACGAGACCGCATCGGCATCAAGGGCCAGAACTTTCGTGTCGCAGCATCGGGCGCAGCCGGTCGAGGACCGCTACGTCATCGATGGTGGACGGTACGACGACGTCCTTCCCGTCGGCGATGGCGCGCATGGTCGCGCGCAGAATCTTGCCCGAGCGGGTCTTGGGCAGAGCCGGCACCACGTCGACCTCGCGCAGGGACGCGACCGGACCGACCAGGTCACGGACCCGGGTGACCAATTCTGCGCTGACCTCGGCCGGGTCCCGGCTGGCGCCGGCTTTCAACACCGCGAAACCACGCGGCAGCTGGCCCTTCAGCTCATCGCTGACCCCGATGACAGCACATTCGGCGACGTCGGGATGACCCGCGATCGCCTCTTCGATCTCACCGGTGGACATCCGGTGGCCGGCGACGTTGATGACGTCATCGGTGCGGCCCATCACGTACAGGTAGCCGTCGCCGTCGAGATGCCCGCCGTCACCGGTCAGGTAGTAGCCGGGAAATTGGCTCAGATAGCTATCCACATAGCGTTCGTCGTCTTGCCACAGCGTCGGTAAGGTGCCCGGCGGCAGCGGGAGCCGCACGACGATGGCTCCCTCGGTTCCCGCTGGGACCTCTCTCCCGTGCTGATCGAGCACCCGAACGTCGTAGCCGGGGACGGGCACCGTCGGCGATCCGGGCTTGACCGGGAGTGGCTCGACACCCATCGGGTTGGCGGCGATTGGCCACCCCGTTTCCGTCTGCCACCAGTGATCTATCACCGGGATGTGCAGGGTGTCGCTGGCCCAGTGATAGGTGTCTGGATCCAAGCGCTCACCAGCGAGGAAGAGGTACGCCAGACAACTGACGTCGTAACGGGCCAAATGCTCCGCTTTCGGATCCTCCTTCTTGATCGCGCGGAATGCAGTCGGTGCGGTGAACAGCGTCCGGACGCCGTGCTCGCTGATTACCCGCCAGAACGCCCCCGGATCAGGCGTACCGACCGGTTTGCCCTCGTAGAGCACGGTGGTGCAACCGGTGAGCAGTGGGCCGTAGACGATGTAGCTGTGCCCGACGACCCAGCCGACGTCGGACGCGGCCCAGTACACGTCGCCAGAATGGGTGTCGAAGATGTTGGGCAGGCTCCAGCGCAGCGCGACGGCGTGCCCGCCGTTGTCGCGGACTACGCCCTTGGGCCGCGCGGTGGTCCCCGACGTGTACAGGATGTACAACGCGTCGCTGGCAGCGACCGGCACGCAATCGACCGGCACCGCCGACGTCATCAGCTCTGCCCAGTCGAGATCGCGCGGACCCATCTCGGCGGGCTGCTCGGGGCGCTGGACAACGATGCACGCCAGCGGCGTGTGGCTGGCCTCCTCGATCGCCCGGTCGACCAGCGGCTTATAGGCGACGACCCGGTTGGGCTCCAGCCCGCATGAGGCGCAAACGAGCACCTTCGGCGCCGCATCCTCGATGCGCAGCGCCAACTCGTGCGCGGCGAACCCGCCGAATACGACCGAGTGCACCGCACCGAGCCGCGCACACGCGAGCATCGCGATCACGGCCTCAGGAATCATCGGCATGTAGACCACGACCCGGTCGCCCTTGACCACGCCCAGCGAACTGAGCACGCCGGCGAATCTGGCCACTTCATCTCGAAGCTGCGCATAGGAGTAGCTCGCCCGGCGACCGGTCACTGGACTGTCATAGATCAATGCGCTCTGCTCGCCACGTCCCGCCTCCACATGCCGGTCCAGCGCGTTGTAACAGGTGTTCAACACCCCGTCCGGGAACCACCGGTAGAACGGCGCCGATGAATCGTCCAGCACCACCGTCGGTTTGCGATACCAGGAGATCAATTCAGCCGCCTCGCCCCAAAACGAATCAGGGTCCGTCACGCTCTGCCGGAACGCCTTCAGATACCTGTCCACATTCGATCCCATGCATTCGCGTCACCGCCCGGCGGCCGTGAACTCCCTCGATCGCAGCACGACCGGCGACGCACGTCACTACTTCTCCATCAAGGAGAACCTTTTGTCAGGGGATGTCCGTCGTGCGGGCCCATCGCGTGGCCGACCACGCGCCGTTGCGGGCAGATCAATGCTGGCCGCGGCACTGCTCGGGTTTCCGTGTCGAAGGTAATCCAACAAGATCCCACATAGGCAGCCTTGACCGCCGGGTGAAGTGCACCAATTGCCCGGAATGCCTTGCGGGCCCTGTGGGGGACTGGTACGAATTGTGTTCAGACCTGTGTAGTAATGGGCGGAGATGTGCCACCAGGAGGCAGCAACATGCTCGGCAGCAGCAAGACGGGGATGAGCACCAAGATCACGGCGGCGCTCGCCGCCGTGGGCACCGTGGTCGGCCTGCTCGGCGCGGTGGCCACCGTCGAGACCGCCCTTGCGCCGTCGGCGGCCGCCCTCGACAACGGTCTCGCGAAGACGCCGCCGATGGGCTTCAACGATTGGAACGCCTTCGGCTGCAACGTCAGCGAGCAGCTGATCAAGCAGACGGCCGACTTCTTCGTCAGCTCAGGGATGAAGGCGGCTGGCTACGACTACGTCAACATCGACGACTGCTGGATGACCCACAGCCGGGACGCGGACGGCCGGCTCGTCCCCGATCCAGTGAAGTTCCCGGACGGCATCAAGGGGACCGCCGACTACGTTCACTCGCTCGGTCTCAAGCTCGGCATCTATGAGGACGCCGGCACCGCCACCTGCGCAGGTTATCCCGGAAGCCTCGGCCACGAGCAGATCGACGCACAGACCTTCGCCGACTGGGGTGTCGACTACCTCAAGTACGACAACTGCAACAACGCGGGGAGCACCACGAAGGAGCAGTACATCCAGCGCTACTCCGCGATGCGCGACGCGCTCGCGGCAACCGGTCGGCACATCGTCTACAGCATCTGCGAATGGGGCGTGAACCAGCCGTCGACATGGGCGGGCGACGTCGGCAACCTCTGGCGCACCACCGGCGACATCAGCGACAACTGGAACAGCCTGAAGTCGATCGTCAACCAGAATGCGCCGCTCGACCAGGCCGCGCATCCGGGCGCCTGGAACGACCCGGACATGCTCGAGGTCGGCAACGGCGGCATGACCGACACCGAGTACAAGTCGCATTTCTCGCTATGGGCCGAAATGGCGGCGCCGCTGCTCGTCGGCACCGACCTGCGCCGCGCCACCCCCGCGACAATGTCGATCCTGCTCAACAAGCAGGTGATCGCGGTCGATCAGGACTCGCTCGGCGTACAGGGGCGGGTCGTGAAGAGCGACGGCACGCACCTGGTGTTCGCCAAGCCGCTCGCCAACGGTGACGTTGCGGTCGCGCTCTTCAACGAGGGCGACACCGCTGCGACGATTTCGACGACGGCGAGCCAGGCCGGCCTGCCGAAGTCGCGCGGCGCCTACGTACTCACGGACCTGTGGACCAACAGGGGCACCGAGAGCGCAGGCACGGTTACCGCCCACGTCCCGGCGCACGGGACTGTCCTTTACCGGGTCCGCGCCACCGGCAACTGGGACGCCTACCCGCCGGCCACCGCGGTGTCGCCGTCGATAGCACCGGCGTACGCGGGCGGGCCAGCCGTCGCGCAGCCGGGTACCGCCAACTCCGTCACCACCACGTTCACCAACACCGGCCGCGTTCCGGCCGAGAACGTCTCGGTCAGCCTCGGTGCCCCGGTCGGCTGGACCGTACGCCCGCAGAGCCCCGCGAGCGACGCCTCGATCCGGACGAACGGCACGCTCAGCACGACCTGGACCGTCACGCCACCGAGCGGCGCGGCGCCCGGGTCCTATCAGCTCACGGCGAGCGCGAACTTCCAGTGGAACGACAGCACGCAGCTACGGCCGGGCAGCGCGAGCGGCAGCGCGAACGTTCTCGTCCCGAATCCGCCCCCTACCGGCACCGCGTATATCAGCGACCTGCAGTGGACGAGCGCCACGAACGGCTGGGGACCGGTCGAGCGCGACATGAGCAACGGCGAGACGGCGGCCGGTGACGGTCACCCAATGACGATCGGCGGCGTGACGTACCCGAAGGGCGTCGGCGCGCATGCGCCGAGTGAGGTCGACCTGTACGTCGGCGGGCGGTGCGCATCCTTCACCAGCGACGTCGGCCTCGACGACGAGGTGGGCGACCGCGGCTCGGTGGACTTCCAGGTGCTCGGCGACGGCACCAAGGTGGCCGACAGCGGGACTGTTCGCGGCAGCGACTCCGCGGTGCACCTGACCGGCGATCTGTCCGGCGCGACGTTCCTCCGGCTCATCGTCACCGACGCCGGGGACGGCAACTCCTACGACCACGCAGACTGGGCCGCTGCTTCGGTCAGCTGCAGCTGAATCCGAGAGCAGAAGCGAGGCGGCTGCCGCGTACGGCGCTGACGTGAGGCGAGAACGCCTTTGCGACGCGCCTTGCACCGGAGAAATCGGCTAAGGAGATGCCGTGATCCTCCACCTGTTCCGCCGTACCGGGGCGCTGGCGGCCGCCGTCGCGCTGACTGTTCTCGGCAGCTCGGCACTCACGGCACCCGCCGCCGCCGCACCGCAGAGTCCGATCGCTCGAGTGTGGATCAGCACGCCGGACCATACCCAGCTGCTGCGGGACGCCGACATCCCAACGACATCGCGAATACGCCGCCCGACGAGCAGTCAGACACGAACAACTATCCGCAGGAGCTACTCGCCTCCAGTGCGGCGCCGTACCTCGACGGGACGGCCTACCACTGCTATTACGGCGACCCCAGCGCGATGACCGCGTTGCACACGCAGTTCCCGACCAAGGAGATCTTCTTCACCGAATGCTCCGGCAGCAGGTCCAGCGATCCGTCCCAAACCTTCTCGGACACGCTGAAGTTCGACGCCCGCACGCTCGAGATCGGCGCGACCCGCAACTGGGCCAAGTCGGTGGTCAACTGGAATCTCGCGCTCGATCCGTCCGGTGGTCCACACCTGGGTGGCTGTGATACGTGCACCGGTGTCCTCACGATCGCACCGGACGGTACGGTGACCCGCAATGCCGAGTACTACGCACTCGGGCACCTGAGCCGGTTCGTCCGTCCGGGCGCTCTGCACATCGCCAGCACGTCGTTCGGCACGCCGTCGTGGAACGGGCAGATCACCGACGTCGCGTTCCGCAACCCGGACGGATCCCAGGTGCTCGTCGCGCACAACGAGAACGACAATCCGCAGTCGTTCTCGGTCAGCGAGAACGGACAGAGCTTCGATTACACCCTTCCAGGCGGTGCACTGGCGACGTTCGTGTGGCGCACCGCCCCGTCCCCGGCACCGAGCGAGCGCGCGCTCGATCCCACCGGTTGGACGGCGACCGCGAACCCGGTCGGGCCTAACGAGCCGTGCTGCTCGGGTGACGTCGCGAGCAATGCCGTGGACGACGACGCCGCCACTCGGTGGTCAACCGGCACGGGTCAGGCGCCAGGGCAGTACCTCCAGGTGGACCTCGGCGGCCCGCAGCGGCTCGACCGCTTCGTCCTCGACACCGGCGCAAGCAACGGCGACTACCAGCGCACCTACGCAGTAGCGACAAGCGCGGATGGCACCCAGTGGACCGACGCCGGTTGCGGAAGCGGCACCGGACAATTGACGAGCGTCTCGCTCGACGGGTCGCCGGTCCGCTACGTCCGCGTGACGCTCACAAGCAGCAGCGGAAGCTGGTGGAGTGTCGCCGACGTGCGCGCGTACACGCCGACGTCCCAGTGACCGTCGCGCCGCCATCGCGACACCTGGCGGACTGCGCAGCGGTCTGCAACATCGACGGGTGCGGTGGCCATGGACCGGTGCGGTGGCTATGGGACGTCGGGCGCTCCGGGAGCGGCTAACTGCCGGTGACGGTGCGATGGTGGCCGGTGACGCGACTGGCAGCGTAGTCGTCGCGGCGCCGGCGGAGGTCGATCTGGTCGGCGATGTAGGCGGCGTCGGC
>JAJKIB010000039.1 GCA_021154745.1 Mycobacterium sp. | reverse complement strand
GGATGGCTGGTGTGGCCAGCCGTCTGGAAATGCGCTCCCGCAGAATTGAAGTCGCCGGGCGCGCCGCCCGTCGGCGCGACGGAGTTGGCTTCGCACTTGCCGACGGAGTGGATGTGCAGACCGTGGAATCCCGGCGTCAATTTGCCCGGTGCGGTCGTCTCCACCGTGACAGTGGCGAAGCCGCCCGTGAATTCGATGTCGGCGGTGGCCACCGCGGTGCCGTCGGCGAGTTTCAGCTGGGCGGTGAGCTTCTCGCCGCTGGCGGCAGGACCCGCACCCTCTCCGCCCTCGGTCTCGCTGGGTGACGCCGACGGTGACGGCGAGCCCGTCCAAACCGGCGGCGTGGTACCGGGTGAGGTGGCCGGCTGCTCCGGTGCGTTGCATGCGCTCAACGCGACGACGGGGATGGCGACCACTGCTGCAACAGCGACGGGCTTGAGCATGTGCAAGAGCCTAGCCGGTGACCGCTACGACCACGCCTGGCGGTTGCTCGGTCAACTCGGGGACCCGCGGCTGCACGGGCGCCTCGAGCAGCTTGCCCACAGCATCGGCGGCCTCGCGCTCGCCGGGCGCGTCGCTGAAGAAGACCGTGGTGGCCGTGATCTCCGGCAGGCTCAGGTTGCCGGTCTCAGTGACGTTCCAGCCGCCTTCCCGCAGCCGACTGGCGGTGCTTTCGGCGGCGCCTTCGGTCGACGAGATGTTGTAGACACGGACGCCGGCCTTCGCCGGCGCCGGGGACGCGGAGGACGTTGCTGAGCTCGAGGTGCTGATGGTGGTTGCGATCGACGACGACTGATCACCCTCAGAGTCGCCGGAGCCCATCGCCTGGAACCCGACCAGCAGGAACACCACGCCCAGGAACAACAACACCATCACCATCGCGCGCAGAGGCAGCCCGGAGGAGTTTCGCTGGTTCATTACTGCCACTGTATCGACAGGGCCTGCGCGACCGGCGCAGGCTCCCTGGTCCAGCCCCTAGGTGACGTCGAAGCCGAGGCGACGTGCCGCCCGAGCCTTTTGCCGACTGGCCCGCAGCCGGCGCAGCCTTTTGACCAGCATCGGGTCGGCTGCCAGCGCCTCAGGGCGGTCCACAAGCGCGTTGAGCACCTGGTAGTAGCGGGTGGCCGACATCGAGAAGAGTTCCTTGATGGCGTCTTCCTTGGACCCGGCGTATTTCCACCACTGGCGCTCGAACGCCAAGATGTCGTGCTCGCGCCGAGTCAGTCCGTCGGTGAGATCAGAGTCGTCCCCGGATTGCTCAGTCCGCGCGATCGCGCCGTCCATATTGCCCTCGGACCCTTCCCCACACTAGAAATTACGTGTCTGCTGGCTCGGCGAACATTCAACCACGGGATCGGAAGCTGAGGCGTTACCCAGGCCCGCGAGTCGGCTCATTAAGCTTGCCGCTCATGGCTGTCGTACCCATCCGCATCGTGGGAGATCCCGTCTTACACACTGCGACCGAGCCGGTGCCTGTCACCGACGACGGTTCGCTGCCGGCCGATGTCGTGGACTTGATCAAGGACCTCTACGAGACGATGGACGCCGCCAACGGGGTAGGACTGGCCGCGAATCAGATCGGGGTCTCAAAGCGGGTGTTCGTCTACGACTGCGCCGACGAGCGCGGTAGGACGATGCGGCGGCGAGGAGTTGTTGTCAACCCGGTGCTCGAGACGTCCGAGGTACCCGAGACCATGCCGGACCCGGAGAACGACGACGAGGGCTGCCTGTCGGTTCCCGGCGAATCGTTCCCGACAGGCCGGGCCGACTGGGCGCGGGTTACCGGGTTAGACGCCGACGGCAGCCCGATCACGATCGAGGGCACCGACCTGTTCGCGCGAATGCTGCAGCACGAGACGGGGCATCTTGACGGCTTCCTGTATCTGGACAGGCTGGTTGGCCGGCATGCGCGGAGCGCGAAGCGGACGGTGAAGTCGCACGGCTGGGGCGTGCCGGGGCTGTCCTGGACACCCGGCAAGGACCCCGATCCGTTCGGCCACTAGGCCGTGCCCGACGTCGGCGCTCGCGTCGTGGTGCGGTACCGGTTGCCGGCAGGGTCGGTGCCGCCGCTGACCGACGTCATCGGCCATCTACTCACGGTTGGCCCGACGGTGACGGTGCGCACCAAACGCGGTGACGTGGTGGAGATCGCGGCCGACGACGTGGTGGCGATCAAAGGCCTTTCCGCGGCGCCCGTGCGTACCGGCGACATTCGCAACCTCGAGCATGCGGCGGCGCTGGCATGGCCCGGAGTCGAGCAGCAGTGGCTCGGCGGCTGGCTGCTGCGCTTCGGTCACGGCAGCACCCGGCGCGCAAATTCTGCTGTGCCTCTGGATGTTTCGAGTGGCTCAGAGGTTGCTGCCTTGATCGACTGGTATGCGACCCGCGAGGTGGCGCCGCTGGTGGCGGCGCCGGACCGATTGTTCCGCGTCCCGCCCGGTGTACCGACCGATGCCGAAACCTTGGTCATGACAGGCGAACTGCCGTCAGGTGGATCCCATCATGCGGTGACGATCGCGGCCGGGCCGGGCGACGAATGGCTGCGCCTGTACCGGCGCGACGTGCCGGTCGATGTGTTGACCGCGGTCGTTGACGGCGAGGTGGCGTTCGCGACGATGGCCGGTGCGGCGGTGGGACGTGGTGCCGTCACGTCGGCGCCAGACGGCACTCGGTGGGTGGGGTTGTCGGCGGTACACGTCGTCGAGGCGGCGCGGCGGCGCGGCCTGGCCCGCGACCTGTGCGCAGAGTTGCTCGGTTGGGGCGGCGAGCGCGGTGCCACCCGCGCCTACGTGCAGGTGCTCGCCGACAACAGTGCGGCGACAAGGCTGTACGAATCGATGGGCTTCACCGTTCACCACCGCTCGCGCTACGTCGACGCCCGTAGCCTGTAGGTCATGCGGTTGGCCACGTGGAACGTCAACTCGATCCGCGCCCGCGTTGACCGGGTGGCGGACTGGCTTGAGCGCGCCGACGTCGACGTGCTGGCGATGCAGGAAACGAAGTGTTCGGACGACCAGTTCCCCACCATGCCGTTCGTCGCGCTCGGCTATGACGTAGTGCACTGCGGCTTCAACCAGTGGAACGGAGTCGCCATCGCGTCGCGGGTGGGTCTCGACGATGTCCAGGTCGGGTTCGACGACCAGCCCACCTGGAGCGACAAGCCGGATATCGAAGCCGCGGCGGAGGCACGTGCACTCGGCGCGACATGTGATGGGGTGCGGGTGTGGAGCCTATATGTGCCCAACGGAAGGTTCGTCGGCTCGCCGCACTACGTGTACAAGCTGGAATGGCTTGCCTCCCTTCGGGATACGGCGCAGGACTGGCTGGCCGAAGACCCGTCGGCGCAGATCGCGCTCGTCGGCGACTGGAACATCGCCCCGACCGACGAGGACGTCTGGAGCCCCGAGTTCTATGCGAACAGCACGCACGTCACACCACCGGAACGCAGGGCATTCAAGGCGATCGTCGACGCCCAATACGCAGATCTTGTGCGGCCTTTCACGCCGGGGCCGGCGGTGTACACGTACTGGGACTACACGAAATTGCGGTTCCCGAAGAATCGCGGCATGCGCATCGACTTCATCCTCGGGTCGCCGGCGCTCGCACAGCGTGTCACGCACGCCGAGATCGTCCGGGAAGAGCGCAAAGGGAAGGCGCCGAGCGACCACGCGCCGGTCATGGTCGAGCTGTCCTAGCTCGGCGCGGCAGTCTTCTCCGGCTCCGTTCACCCGAAGAGCGGTAGTGCGCGCTTGCGCGCCAACGCGTCCATTCCGCGCTGGATGCTGTTCTGCACCTCCCAGTACTTCTCTTCGAGGTAGTCATCGTCGTCGGCGCGATCGGGGTCGTGTTCCAGCTCGACGGCCGGCATGAGTCGGGTGCGGATCTTGGCGGGCAGCGGGAACTGCGGGAGCGCGGCAGGTGCGATGCCCCACGGCAGCGAAACTGCGATTGGAAACACCTTGAGCCGCAACAGTTTATCCAGCTGCAGCCCGCGCGACAGCTGGTCGCCGCGGACCAGCACCGGCATTGCGTCCGCACCACCGACTGTCGCAATCGGCACGATCGGCACCCCGACACGGATCGCCATCTTCACAAAACCCTTGCGCCCGGCCAAGTTAGCGCGGTCGCGTTCGGTCCACGGGCGCAAGGAGTCAACCTCGCCACCCGGCCACACCGCGACATCTCGTCCCTCCGCCAACGCGGTGGCCATAGAGTCCGGTGCGGCCGGAAGGACACCCATTGCGCGGAAGTAGCGGCCGACGAGCGGCATGGCCATCAGCACGTCATGCGCGGTGCCATGCAGCGGCCTGTCCTGGCCGAAGCGCCGCCACCACTGCACGCCGACAGTCCATGCATCCCATACAAACGGCGCACCCGAGTGAATGCCCACCAGCAGCACCGGCGGATCGGGCAGGTTCTCCCAGCCGTCGAACTCCATCCGGAACCAGTAGTCGACGAGGAAGTTCCACAAGTACTTCTGACGCTGCATGGTGGCCTCGTCCGGACCGCTCACTTTCCAATCGCCCGCGCGCTCGTTCAGCCAGCCGACGAGCCCCTCATCGCGCTGACGACGCAAGGTGTCCATCCGGCTGCGGGCCTCGTCGGCCTGCTCACGCGCCTGCTGCCGAATCCGGGGAGACCGCTGATCTGTAGTAGTCATGGGTCTTGGGTACCCATGACCGGCGATCGGTTACGCCTCGTTATCGGCCTCAGGCGCGTCGCCATAGCGGCCCGGGTTGAAGATCGACGCGATCAGGCCGATCACCATCATCACCGCCGCAGCGATGAACACCACGACCAGGCCCGAGTGGAACGGCTCGGTGATCAGATGCGGGAAGAACGTCTTGCCCGTCAGCACGTCGACATTCACGCCCGGCTGCTGCAACGCGCCTGACGGCGCCAACAGCTCAGCAATTGGGTTGTAGCCAAGAAACGCCGCGAACAGGCTGCCCACCGGGGGCAGGTTGGCCACGTCCTGCGCGACGGACGCCGTCACGCCCTGCTCCTGCAGTCCCGAGCTCATCGCGGTTGGCAGCGTGTTGGCCAGGCCGATGATCATCAACGAGAAGAAGATGCCGATCGACAGCGACGACCCGGCGTTGAAGAACGTCGCCCGCACGCCCGATGCCGCACCGCGCTCGGCGGCCGGGACACTCGACATGATCGCCGCGGTGTTGGGTGCGGTGAAGATACCGCCGCCGAGGCCGTTGAGGAACACCAGCAGCGCAAAAACCCAGTAGTTGAAGTCGACCGGGATCATCACCAGCGCGACGAACGACACCGCCATCAACGCCATCCCGGAAACGGTGAAGGGCCGCGCGCCGAAGCGGTCGGAAAGCGATCCGGCCAGCGGGCCCGCCACCAGGAAGCCGACCGTCATCGGCAGCATGTAGATGCCGGCCCACAGCGGCGTTGACTCAAAGCTATAGCCGTGCAACGGAAGCCAGATACCCTGCAGCCAGATGATGAGCATGAACTGCAGACCACCCCGCCCCACCGATGACATCAAGCCGGCAAGGTTGCCCATCCCGAACGACGTAGAGCGAAACAGCCGGATGTTCACCATCGGCTGCGAGATGCGCAATTCAATGAAACAGAACGCCACCAGCAGCAGAACGCCGCCCCCGATTGCGCTGAGCACCAGCGGGTTGGCCCAACCGGTGGCGGAATCGCCGTAGGGCTGGATGCCGTAGGTGATGCCCGTGAGCAGAACGGTCAGGCCGACACCGAACGTCAAACATCCTGCCCAGTCGAGCTTGCCTGGCGTGCGCACACCGAGTTCCTTCAGCGACCGCAGACTCCAGATTGTGCCAAGGATGCCGACCGGTACACCGACCCAGAAGATCGCCTGCCAGTCCCACTCCGACAGCACGCCGCCGATCAGCAGACCCAGGAACGACCCCGCGACGGCGGCCACCATGTTCACGCCCAACGCCATGCCGCGCTGGTTTGCCGGGAACGCGTCGGTGAGGATCGCCGACGACGACGCCATCAGCATCGCCCCGCCGATTCCCTGGATGACGCGCCAGCCGATCAGCCATAGCGCGCCACCGCCGAGGTGGAACGGGTCGAACGACAACGCGACGGCTGCGACCGTGAAGACGACGAAGCCGAGGTTATAGATGCGGACCCGGCCGTACATGTCGCCAAGCCGGCCGAAGAGCACGACGAGCACCGCCGTGACTACCAGGTACCCCATCAGCATCCACAGCAGGTAGCTGACATTGCCGGGAGCGAGCGGGTTCAGCCCGATCCCTCGGAAAATGGCAGGCAGCGAGATCAGCACGATGGAAGCGTTGATCGTGGCCATCAGCGTGCCCAACGTGGTGTTGGACAGCGCAATCCATTTGTAGAACGGATGGTCGTGGTCCATCCGCCGCCTGCGGCGCGCGGTCTCTGCCAGGGCCGTGTCGACGTCCGCCACAACAACGACCCCCGAGTCGCTGCGCTCCTGCCCGCCGGCGTGGGGTTTCGTCATCTCTATCTCAGTCGTCATTTCTTCACTTACGTAACCAAGGCGCTATCGGGCACAAAACACATATATTAGCTATACAAACCAACCAGGGGCAATTCCATTCCCACTGGGCAGCCGCCACAGGGCTGCGCTAGCGTGGGAGCCGTCCAACGCGGGAGCGCACACCAGTGCGCTGAGAGGACAGCTGGGGCTGTCGACCGTACGAACCTGACCGGGTAATGCCGGCGTAGGGAGATGACCAAATGGCGCTGTCTGATGTTTCCGCTTCAGTTTCTGTGACCACCGGCCCGATCGCGGGCAGCACAAAGATCTACCGCGATGGCGTGCCGTTTCGACGGGTGAACCTGTCCAACGGCGAGCACCTGGACCTGTACGACACGTCGGGCCCGTACACCGATGCGCACGCGGTGATCGACCTGCACGCCGGTCTGCCGCCGCGCCCCGGCGTGGTGCGCGACAAGGGCACACAGTTGCAGCGGGCGCGGGCCGGCGAGATCACCGCGGAGATGGCGTTCATCGCCGCTCGCGAAGGTGTGCCTGCCGAGCTGGTGCGCGACGAGGTGGCCGTGGGTCGTGCCGTGATCCCGGCCAACCACAACCATCCGGAGAGTGAGCCGATGATCATCGGCAAGGCTTTCGCGGTGAAAATCAATGCCAACATTGGCAATTCGGCCGTCACGAGCTCCATCGCCGAGGAGGTCGACAAGATGGTGTGGGCCACTCGCTGGGGTGCCGACACCATCATGGATCTCTCGACTGGCCGCAACATCCATGAGACGCGCGAGTGGATTCTGCGCAACTCCCCGGTCCCGGTCGGCACCGTACCGATCTACCAGGCGCTGGAGAAGATCAACGGCGACCCAACCAAATTGAGCTGGGAGCTCTATCGCGACACCGTGATTGAGCAGTGCGAGCAGGGCGTGGACTACATGACCGTGCACGCAGGCGTGCTGCTGCGCTACATCCCGCTCACGATCAAGCGGGTCACGGGAATCGTCAGCAGGGGCGGCTCGATCATGGCGGCGTGGATGCTCGCACACCACACCGAGTCATTCTTGTACGAAAACTTCGAGGAGCTGTGCGAGATCCTGGCCCGCTACGACGTCACGTTCTCGTTGGGCGACGGGCTGCGGCCCGGGTCGATCGCCGACGCCAATGACGAGGCGCAGTTCGCCGAGTTGCGGACGCTGGGCGAGCTGACCAAGATCGCCAAATCCCATGGCGTGCAGGTGATGGTCGAGGGCCCGGGCCACATCCCCATGCACAAGATCGTCGAGAACGTGCGGTTGGAAGAGGAGCTGTGCGAGGAGGCGCCGTTCTACACGCTGGGCCCGCTCGCCACGGACATCGCACCCGCCTACGACCACATCACCAGTGCGATCGGCGCCGCGATCATCGCCCAGGCCGGCACCGCGATGCTGTGCTATGTCACACCCAAGGAGCACCTGGGCCTGCCGGATCGCAAGGACGTCAAGGACGGCGTGATCGCCTACAAGATCGCCGCACATGCCGCCGATCTGGCCAAAGGTCATTCCCGCGCGCAGGAGCGGGATGACGCATTGTCGAAGGCGCGGTTCGAGTTTCGTTGGCACGACCAATTCGCGCTATCGCTCGATCCCGACACTGCGCGCGAATTCCACGACGAGACACTGCCCGCCGAACCCGCCAAGACCGCGCACTTCTGCTCGATGTGCGGGCCGAAGTTCTGCTCCATGCGCATCACGCAGGACATCCGCGACGCAATGGCCGAGAAGTCCAAGGAATTCGCCGAACACGGCAACCGGGTCTATCTACCCTTGAACACATGAGCTTTCTGCCGCTGACGCCCCCCGGCGAGACGCCGCTGCGGGTGCTGACCATCGCGGGATCGGACTCCGGTGGCGGCGCCGGGCTGCAGGCCGACCTGCGCACGTGCGCTCTGCTTGGCGTGCATGCACTCGCCGCGGTGACCGCCGTGACCGTACAGAATTCGGTGGGCGTCAAGGGCTTTCACACAGTACCCGAGGAGACCATCGCCGCGCAGATCGAGGTGGTGGCCAACGATATCGGGGTGCATGCAGCCAAGACCGGGATGCTGGCGTCCAAGGAGATTATCGGAACGATCGCCGCAACATGGCGCAACCAGGGCCTGGCCGGGACCGTGCCGCTGGTGGTCGACCCGGTCTGCGCATCGATGCACGGCGACCCGCTGCTGCACCCGAGCGCACTCGATTCCTTTCGCGCCGAGCTGTTCCCGCTGGCGTCGCTGATCACACCAAATCTCGACGAGGTCCGGCTACTCGTAGACATAGACGTTGTCGACCAGCAATCGCAGCGTGATGCGGCCCGTGCACTCCACGCGTTCGGTCCACAATGGGTGCTAGTCAAGGGCGGTCACTTGCGATCGTCGGCGAAGAGCCCCGACCTGTTGTTCGACGGCACCGGCTTCCACGAGTTCGACTCCGAAAGGGTGGACACCGGCAACGACCATGGTGCCGGCGACACCCTTTCAGCCGCCATCGCGTGTGCGCTGGCCCACGACTATTCGATGCCCGACGCGGTCGCTTTCGGGAAACGCTGGGTCACCGAATGTCTACGCGCCGCATACCCGTTGGGCCACGGTCATGGCCCGGTGTCGGCGTTGTTCAGACTGTGGTCATGAGCTTCGACGAGATTGCCGGCATCGCCCACCGCCCCCAAGGCAAGGCCAAAGGCGTCGTGGTCCTGACCCACGGCGCCGGCGGCAGCCGGGAATCACCGCTGCTGGTGAAGATCTGCGACGAGTGGGCCCGTCGCGGCTGGCTCGCCGTTCGGTACAACCTGCCGTACCGCCGGCGTCGTCCCAAGGGTCCGCCGTCCGGATCCGCCGTGACCGACCAGGCCGGCGTCGTCGAGGCCATTGCGTTGGCCCACACGATGACCAAGGGCCCGGTCATCGCGGGCGGGCATTCGTACGGGGGCCGGATGACGTCGATGGTGATCGCCGACCACGCCGCCGCCGTCGATGTGCTGACGCTCTTCTCGTATCCGCTGCATCCGCCGGGCAAGCCCGAACGGGCACGCACCGATCACCTGCCCCGCATCACGGTGCCGACGGTGTTCACCCACGGCACCGCCGATCCGTTCGGCACCATCGACGAAGTGCGCCCCGCCGCGGCGCTGATCGCCGCTCCGACCGAGATCGTCGAAGTCACCGGCGGCCGACACGATTTGGGCTCCAAGACGCTCGACGTTCCCGTGTTGGCGGTCGACGCGGCACTACGCTTGCTGGCGTGACCGCGGCATCGCCCGAGCCGAAGCGGCCGGGCGGAACCAACGGCTGGGCCGTCGCCGCGTTCGTACTGGGCATCCTCGGCGGCACCATCCTCAGCGTGATCTTCGCGCTCGTGGCGTTGGTCCAGACAAGGGACCGTCGCCAACGTGGCCGCGGGCTGGCCATCGCAGCACTCCTCATTTCGGCCGCGTGGATCGCAATCATCACGTCGGTCATCGCCTACGGGGTCTCCACCCAAGGCAAGACGGTGCACGCGACGGACCTCAACACCGGAGACTGCATCAAGGATGCCTATGAGCGCACGCTCCCCACGTTGGTGAAGCGGGTGCGATGCGACCGGCCGCACTACGGCGAAGTGTTCGCGGTCCTGACACCGCCGGACGCGGCGCCCTACCCGGGCGATCAAGCCGCGGTGGCCCGCGCAGACGATTGCGGGACAAAGTTCGCCGACTATGCGCCGAACTCGCCTGAGGGACCGGTGTTCCGGGTTGCGGTGGCATACCCGACGACGCAGGCGTGGGCAAACGGCGACCGGTCCGTCGTCTGCGTCGCGATGTCGGAGCATGAACGGTGGTCATCGCTGCGCGACTGAAGCTACTGTCAGCGGGTGACGACGCCGCCGAGCGATCCCCCGCCATCCGGCCAACCGCCGCAGGGACCATATGGCCAGCCGGCCCAAAGCCCCTATCCCCCGCCACCGCAGCAGGGCGGGTATCCGCCGCAGCAGGGCGGGTATCCGCCACCGCCCCCTCCGCTGCCGTATGGGGCTCCACCTCCGTTGGGCTACTACGGTCCTCCGCCGAAGAAGACGCGGTGGGGATTGATCATCGCGCTTGTGGTCGGCGTCTTGGCGCTGTTGGCCGTCGCCGGCATCGTCTTCGTGATGATCATCGGCAAAGGCAAGGTCACCGCGACGGATGTCAAGGTCGGCGATTGCCTCAAAGAGATCCCGGGCAGCACCCGCGTATTGACGGTCGACACCGTTGGCTGCGACCAGCCGCACGCCGGAGAGGTCTTCGCGGTGCTGCTGATGCCGGAGGGCGACTTCCCCGGGCAGTCCGCGATCGAGGAGTACCAGAACAAGTGCGAGCCCGAGCTGGCGTCCTATGCACCCGCTGCGATCACTGACGACTCGGTGCAGCTGTATGTGCTGTATCCGACGGCCGAAACCTGGGAGCAGGGCGACCGCGCGGTGACCTGCATCGCCACCCTGGATCCGCCGCGAACCGGAACTCTCAAGAGCTGAGCCGGTCGTCGAAGTTTCCGGTACCTGAGGTACCGTCTGGGACATGACTTCGGAGCTGTACGACGCGGTCATCGTGGGAGCCGGTTTCGGCGGGATAGGCGCAGCCATCCAGCTCAAGCGGATGGGCTTCGAGAACTTCGTGATCCTCGACCGCGAAGACGATCTTGGCGGAACCTGGCACGTCAACCGCTACCCCGGTCTCGCCGTCGACGTCCCCACCACCACGTACTCCTACTTCTTCGAGCCCAACCCGAACTGGTCACGCCTGTTCACCCCGGGCCCGGAGATCAAGCAGTACGCCGACGATGTCGCCGACAAGTTCGACGTGCGCCGCCACATGCGGTTCAACACCACCGTCGAAGGCGCCCGCTGGGATGCGGAGGCCGACGTTTGGCGGATCACGGTGGCCGACGGCGAAATGCTCTCGGCGCGATATCTGATCACCGCAACCGGCTTTCTGTCCCAGCCGAAGGTGCCAGACATCCCTGGCGTGACGGACTTCCCGGGCAAGACCATCCACACCACCGCCTGGGACGACAAATATCCGCTCGAGGGGCGCCGGGTGGCCGTCATCGGCACCGGCGCCACCGCGGTCCAGCTCATCCCCGAATTGGCCAAGAGGGTCGCCGACCTCACCGTCTACCAGCGCACTCCCATCTGGGTGGTACCCAAGATCGACCTGCGCTTCGGCGAACGGGCCAAGCGGCTATTCGCGCGGATTCCCTTGACGCAGCGCGCCATTCGCTGGCTGACGGATTCCATCTACGAAGTCATGATCAACACCGCGATCATTCATCACCGCCACTTCCGCCGACTCAACATCGCCGCGGCGGATTTGTCGAAGATCCACCGCTTCGCGTCGATCCGCGACAAGGAGCTGCGCCGCAGGCTCACCCCCGATTACGACTTCGGATGCAAGCGGCCGACATTCTCCAACGGCTACTACCGCGCGTTCACCAAACCGCACGTGCATCTGCAGACCGACGGCATCGCGCGCATCGAGGCCGACGGCATCGTCAACGTCGACGGGTCCAAGACCGAGATCGACACCTTGGTGCTGGCCACCGGATTCGACCTGTGGGATGCCAACTTCCCCGCCATCGAGATCATCGGGCGCGAGGGCCGCAACCTCGGAAAGTGGTGGCGCGACACCAGGTTCCAGGCCTACCAGGGTGTGACCATGCCATACTTCCCGAACTACCTCAGCCTTGCCAGTCCGTTCGCGTTCCTCGGGTTGAACTTCTTCAACACGATGGAGTACCAGATGCGGCACATGGATCGGTTGTTCGGTGAGCTCAAGCGGCGCGGCGCCACGACGTTCGAGGTCACCGAGGAAGCCAACATGAATTACCGGGACCGGATGACCGAGCTGCTGGGCGATTCGTTGTGGACTATCGGCAACTGTGCGACGTCGCGGTCCTACTACTTCAATCCCCAGGGCGAACCGACGCTGCTGCGGCCGATGTCGACGCGCACGGCGATCAAAGAGGCATCGGAGTTTCCCATGAGCGACTACCAGATTGCGTGATTAGGCTCCGCGTTGAAACGATCGGTTACCTCGCCTATTTGGCCGGTAACGCAGCGCGCAACCGGTAGCGGCGGAGCAGCGTCAGGTCCAGCAGCCGTTCGACCACCGCACGGGTCGCCGCCGAATTCTCGTACCGCATCAACCGGCCAAGGTCGATGACCAGTGACATCGCGGCGTGGACGGCGAAGCGCGCCTGTCCCGGCGTCCAATCCGGCCGCACGGATACCACCAGCTCCACCCACGATTCCACGTTGGCTCGCTGCAGGTTGCGCAGGATCTTCTGATCGCCCGGTGTCATGTTGAGCCGCTCGGTGTAATACACGTAGTCCAGTTCTGGCCGGTCGAACGATCTTGTCACGTATGCGTCGATGACCGCGGTCAGTGCTTCCTCGGGGTCGGACACTGTGGCCACGATGGCCGACAATTCGGCTGACAGCCGGTCGGCCGCGCGCCGGAACGCCGCCGCCAAGATGTCACTCTTGCCCGAGAAGTACCGGTAGATGCCCGACGCAGGCATCCCAACGGTCGTCGCGATGTCCTCCATGCTGGTATCGCGGTAGCCCTTGAGGTTGAACAGGCGCATCGACTCGTTCAGCAGCGCTTCGTATTTCGGCGTTTCTGTGACCGTGGCAGGGCGCGGACGGTCCTCGACGAGGCTGCTCGCGGCGTCGGGCAGCTCGGCGGCCAGCACCGCGTCTGCCAGGTCTGCGAGTAAAGCCCGCACCTGGATGGCGGGCAGCTTGGCACGGTGGTCGACGATGCTTCCGATCACGGACAGCGCCGACGTTGACAGAGTCCACCGTTGCCGCGAGGTCAGTTCCGGCCGAATTGCCCTGAGCGGCCGCTGGATCCGGTGATGGACGGTCCGCATCTGCGCGATCAGCATGGCCTGGTCGTCGCCGCGCAGATAACGGCCTTCCCAGCGGTAGAGCCCACCGGATTCGCGGTTGGCCATCGAAGTATCGATGAGCGCCGAGACGAGCTGGCGCAAGGTCAGCTCGGGGTCGCCGGCCGACTCGTCGGCGAATGCCGTGCAGTCGACCAATTGCTGACCCAGGTTGAGCACCGCGTCGCGAAACAGTTCGTATTTGCTCGAATAGTGGCGGTACAGCGCGGCCGCGGAGATGCCCACCCGCTTCGCAATGGTCTCCATGCTCACGCCGTAGTAGCCGAGCGCGCTGAACGCCTCGGCCGACGCACGCGCGATCTGCGCCTTGCGATCCTTCGGCCGGCGCCGGACATCCTCGACGCGGGTGGGCCTGGTGCGCGCCATGGCCAACACCATAACGGACGGCCTGCATACATAGCGGCCCACTTCGGTTGGAAAATCGGGAAAAAGTGGTCGCGTACGCAAGAATGGCCATTAACATAGTGTGGGTGCTCGGCGCGCTGCGACGGCTGTTGGGGTTTGAGGTGACGATAGGCGAACCGATCATCGTCGCGCTGATCCCTGGCACCCCGTACCTGATCGTCGGTCTCATCTGGTCGAGCACACACACCGAGCACCTGCAGCGCATGGCCGGTGCCGACCTCGCGGTGTGGTATCTGGGGTCGATCGTGTCCTGGCCGGTACTGCTCTTCGCAGACGTCTGCATGACCTGAACGGGGGAACTCTTGACTCGGCGGCATCATCGCCTCGCCTACACCGGCATCGTTTGCGCCGTCCTGCTGGTCGTGGGGCTCATCGCACTGAACTTTCCAGTCTTTCTGGACGCCTACGACCAATGGGGATTCCAGGTCAAGTGCGGGACGGGATACGCCACCGATCTGACTCAGGCGGCGGCCACAGTCGGCGAGCACAACCTCGTCGACCAATGCGAGACCGCGCTGCTCGTGCGGCGGATGTGGACCATTTCGCTCGTCGCGGTCAGCGGCCTGGTGCTGCTCGCTGTTGTCGCCGCGTCGGCGATAACGTCGGCTCGCGAATCTCTGGTGCCGCACCGCGATACGGCCTGACGTAGCATTCTCTCGCGTGAGCACGCCGGACGGCCCAGCGCTGCAGCGGCGGCTCGGCACATTCGACGCCGTGACGATCGGGCTTGGCTCGATGGTGGGCGCAGGCATCTTCGCTGCGCTGGTCCCGGCCGCGGCCGCCGCCGGGTCGGGCCTGCTCATCGGGCTGGCGGTCGCCGCAGTGGTGGCCTACTGCAACGCAACGTCGTCGGCTCGGCTGGCCGCACTGTATCCGCAGTCCGGCGGCACCTACGTCTACGGTCGCGAGCGTCTCGGTGAGTTCTGGGGCTACACCGCCGGGTGGAGCTTCGTCGTGGGCAAGACGGCGTCGTGCGCGGCGATGGCGCTGACGGTTGGCTACTACGTGTGGCCGCACTGGGCGCACGCCGTGGCGGTGGCCGCCGTGATCGCGCTGACGGCGGTGAACTACGCCGGTATCCAGAAGTCAGCGATGCTGACCCGCGTCATCGTCGCGCTGGTGCTTGCGGTACTTGCGGCGGTGGTGGTGGTCGTCCTCGGCTTCGGCGATGTGGACGCCTCACGGCTGGCGTTCGGCGACGACGTCAGCGTCCAAGGCGTGCTGCAGGCCGCGGGATTGTTGTTCTTCGCGTTCGCCGGTTACGCCCGGATCGCGACGCTGGGCGAAGAGGTGCGTGATCCGGCCCGCACCATTCCGCGCGCCATCCCGATCGCGCTCGGCATCACACTGGTGGTGTACGCAGTGGTCGCGATCGCCGTCCTGAGCGAATTGGGCAGTGCCGCACTGGCTTCAGCAACGGCTCCACTGGCAGACGCGGTGCGTGCGGCAGGTTTTCCCGGTCTTGAACCCGTGGTTCGGGTCGGCGCGGCGGTCGCGGCACTCGGCTCATTGCTGGCTCTGATCCTCGGTGTCTCCAGGACCACGTTGGCGATGGCGCGCGACCGGCATCTGCCGCACGCGCTCGCCGCGGTGCATCCTCGGTTCGAGAGCCCGCATCGCGCCGAGCTGGTGGTCGGAGTCGTCGTCGCCGCGGTGGCGGCAGTGGTGGATGTGCGCGGGGCGATCGGCTTCTCGTCGTTCGCCGTGCTGTTGTACTACGCGATCGCCAACGCGTCGGCATGGACATTGAGCCGCAAGGTGATTCCCGGCATCGGGCTGGTCGGCTGCGTACTGCTGGCTGTCCTTCTGCCCATCTCGTCGGTGCTCATCGGTTCGGGCGTGGTGGCGATCGGTGTGCTCGCATACGTCCTCAGTGCGCCGGCCCGCCCTGCTGAAAATTAGACAGCCATACCTGTTCAGTTTGAACTACGCAGATTAGACTGTCGAATGTGAGACAGATCAGCGAATCGTCCGTGGTCGCCGCCCGCGAGCTGCGGGCCATGTTCAGCCGGCTGCGCCGCAAGCTCAGGGAGCTCGCGACCGCCGACGACCTGACCCCGTCGGAAACCGCGGTGCTGATCCGGCTCATCAAGGATGGCCCCGCTTCCACCAGTCAGCTCGCTGGGGCGGAACGCGTACGTCCACAATCGATGGCGACCACCCTTTCCGGGCTGGACCGCCACGGATTGATCGAACGCAAACCCGATCCCGAGGACGGCCGGCGTCAGCTCATCACGTTGACGCCGCGGGGCCGCAAGCACGCAGAGAGCGATCGCAAGGTTCGCGACGAATGGTTGGTGCTGGCCATGCAAGACCGCTACACCGAGCATGAGCGCCAGGTCATCAACGAGGCGTTATCGCTGCTGCAACGACTCACTGATTGAAAGGTGTTATTCAGCAATGGAATTGAGCGTGCATTACATTGACTTCCTGCCCGGTGCACCGGACCTGCTTGCTCCGACGGTGATGCAAGCGGCCCTGGCCGCCGAAGAGGCCGGTGCCACGATGTTCACCCTGGCTGACCACTTCTTCCAGATGGAGCAGATGGGCCGGGCACAGGACCCGTTCCTCGAGGCGTACGCGACACTGGGATTCCTGGCCGGTCAGACCCGAAGCATCGCGTTGGCTCCCCTCGTCACCGGTGTCACCTATCGCCATCCCGGAGTGCTGGCCAAGACGGCCACCACAGTCGATGTGCTGTCGGGAGGCCGGTTGGTGTTCGGCATCGGCGCGGCCTGGTACGAGCGCGAACATGTGGGCCTCGGTGTGCCCTACCCGCCGATTCGCGACCGATTCGAGATGCTCGAAGAGACGCTGCGGATCTGCCTACAGATGTGGAGTGACAACGACGGGCCCTACGAGGGCAAGCATTATCGGTTGGCGGAAACGATCTGCCAGCCCCAACCGATTCGGCGTCCGCCCATCCTGATCGGTGGTGACGGTGAGAAGAAAACGCTGCGGCTGGTCGCCCAGTACGCGGACGTGTGGAACAGTACGGCGTCGAGCGCCGACGAACTCGCGCACAAAATCGATGTGCTGCACCGGCACTGCGAAGCAGTTGACCGCGATCCCGCCGACATCCGCCTGACCGCAGGGCTGTTCACAAACCCGTTTGAGGATGTCGACGCGTATCTCGGGACCGCCGAAGGCTATGCCGAACTCGGCATCGATCAGATCAACGTCGGCCCGCTGCCCGGTGACCCCGACCCAGTCGGCTTCATCAAGCGCCTCGGCGACGAACTCATCCCGAGGCTTGCCGCGATATAACGTGCGCACCTCGCGGTGATGGTGTGTAGTCGGAAACCGTGATTCCGCTGACGTGGAAACAGGTCGAGGCACCGTCGGATGCCGACTTCGTGGTCGCCCCCGGCGAGCGACTGAGTTGGGGCCGCACCATCGGCCTCGGTGCCCAGCATGTGGTGGCGATGTTCGGCGCCACCTTCCTGGTGCCGGTGCTGACGGGCTTCCCGCCGGCCACCACGCTGTTGTTCTCCGGGGTCGGCACCGTGTTGTTCCTGCTGATCACCGGCAACCGACTGCCGAGCTATCTGGGGTCGAGCTTCTCGGTGATCGCGCCGGTGACGGCGGCCGTCGCGTCACACGGAACCGGCAGCGCGCTGGGCGGTCTGGTCGCGGTCGGCGTCGTGCTGATCATCATCGGCGCTGTCGTACACCTGATCGGCACACACTGGATCGATGTCACGCTGCCCCCGGTGGTCACTGGCGCGATCGTCGCGCTGATCGGCTTCAACCTCGCACCGGCCGCCAAATCGAACTTCGAGAAGGGTCCGCTCGTCGGCCTCGTCACGCTGGTGCTGCTGGTGTCGACGCTCGCGTTCTTTCGCGGCATCATCGGCCGACTGGCAATATTTCTCGCCGTCGTCACCGGTTACGTGCTGGCGCTCATTCTCGGCGACGTCGACACATCGGCGATCGCCGCGGCACCGTGGGTCGGACTGCCCGAATTCCGCACCCCGACGTTCACGGTGGCGGTGCTGCCGATGTTTCTGCCCGCAGTCATCGCGCTAGTGGCCGAGAACATCGGGCACGTCAAGTCGGTCGGCCAGATGACCAATACAGATGTCGACCCGGTGATCGGCCGCGCGTTGGCGGCAGATGGGGTGGCGACGACGCTCGCCGGCTTCGGCGGCGGCTCGGCGACCACCACCTACGCCGAGAACATCGGCGTGATGGCGGCGACGCGCGTGTATTCGACGGCCGCATACTGGATCGCCGCCGCGGTGGCCATCGCATTGTCGTTGTGCCCCAAGGTGGGCGCGGCGATCTCGGCGATTCCGCCGGGTGTGCTGGGCGGCGCGACGGTGGTGCTGTACGGGCTGGTCGGCGTGCTGGGTGTACGCATCTGGTTGACCAATCGCGTCGACTTCTCCAAGCCGCTGAACCAGATGACCGCGGCCATCCCATTGATCATCGGCATCGCGGATTTCCATTGGCAGGCAGGCGATCTGACGTTCACCGGTATCGCTCTCGGCTCGATCGCCGCGCTGCTGGTGTATCACGGCATGCGGCTGCTGGGGTTCAGGAAGGATCGAGCCGCACCGCAGGACCACGCATCATCACGCGCACCGGTTTGATGTGAATTCGATATGTGTTCGGTTGACTCACAGGCTAGATATCTACCCTGGGTTGAGTGGTTGACCTCAACCGGAGAACATTCGTCGGAGCGTCCATAGCGGTCGGCGGCGCGGTGGCGACGGCCCCGTTGATCGCCGGCTGCGGCGACGACCAACAAGCAAACACCGCAACGTCGTCGGTGGTGCGGGTACGCGTCAACGGCGAAGCCCGCGAGATCACCGTGGACAACCGCACGTCGCTGCTGGACATGCTGCGGGAGCGGGCGGGTCTGACTGGCACCAAGAAGGGGTGCGATCAGGGCGCCTGCGGCGCGTGCACGATTCTGGTGAACGGGCAGCGAGTCACCTCGTGCTTGACACTCGCGGTGATGCACGACGGTGCCGAGATCACCACCGTCGAGGGCCTCGAGCGCAATGGCCGGCTTCACCCGCTGCAACAGGCCTTCATCGACGAAGACGC
>JAJKIB010000038.1 GCA_021154745.1 Mycobacterium sp. | reverse complement strand
TCGGTCGCTCAAAGCGACCTCGTTCTTCGCATGGCGCGAAACGTCCAAGGACCTTCGATGCGACCCCGCGCGGTCACGATCGGATCAGGTACGCCAACCAGCCGATAGTTCCACCCGACCATCGCGCACGCTCGCGCGGTGGCCTCGAACTTGGCCGCGTCCCGCGGCTTGCGCCGCTCCACCGGGCGGCAGTCGACTACGACCGAAGTACCGTCCGCTCGGCGAGCGAAGAAGTCCGGTGCATGCGAGATCAGTTTGCCCGCATCGTCGCGCCAGGACAACCAAAACGGTTGCGAGGCGATGCCGACCACAGTCGGGTCGAAATCCAGCGCCATCACGTGATCGCGTTCCATCCACGACTCGAAGCCGACGTGCCCGCCGGTCGTGGCCGACCACCACAGCCCGCTCAGATGCCGCTGCCCCTTGTGTGAGGTGAACCGGCGTATCGGGCTGCACGACTCGAACGGTGTGGCCCACGCCTGCGACAGCGACACCCGGTGCTCGAGGCCGTCGTCGGTGACGTAGCCGATCTCGAAGCCGCCAACACCGACCGGCTCAGCCGCCCGCCGCACCTCAGGGGGTAACGCAGTCACAGACCAACATTGTTCGCCGCGAGCGGTCCGCACCCCGGTAGCGACTCGCAACCTAAATCCGGACGTCGCAAGATCCGTCGCAACCTAAGTCCGGACGTCGCAACCTAAATCCGGACAGGACACCACCACTACCCGGTCGTCCCGACCCCCTTTTGAGCCCACCAATCACCACACACCTCTTGCTGCCAAGCAGGACGTTGGAGTGCCCAAGCGATGATGTCAGCCTCGATCGTCACAGGAGCGATCATGGCATCTGAAGGCGACAACCTCTGGCCATTCGCGACAGCCTTCGTCGGAACCGTTTGCGGTTGCGCCTCTCCGGACATCACAATCGCTCACCAGGAGTGCTACCTACACAGCCGCGCCACCCAGCTGCGTACATTCCGGCGACGCTTCACGCCCACGGTGAACCCGGCTCGACACCCTTCGGGCGGCAACCGGGCCAGGTGGCGTATGCGTGAACTTGACTCCTTCGCTCGAAACCAACGCCGAGACCGCGGCTGCCCCTCCGGCCTCGGCCGCCTCCAGGATTTGAACCATCAGTTCTGGGCGCCACGGCACAACCCGATACCAGTCAGACCGGCCGATCTCACCGATCGCTTCGCCTCCGAGGTCCTCGACAGCGACCGCCTCGTCGGTCTCATCAGCCGTCTCGCCACATACCGAAAGCAGAGTGTTCCAGAATGTTTCGCGAGGAGTTGTCGGATTCAGCCGGCGACGCGACCAGATAAGCTGTCGCCGTCCCTTCGATGTCTGCTCCCATTCATGCCAGACAGCCCATTCCCCCGGTGGTGTGACCGCAATGACTTCGCCAGTGTCAGCATCCAGCACGGCCCAGTCTCCGTTGCCGGCGGCAATGACTGACCAGTGCCTCGGCGTTCGGACACCGCAGCCACGTGCATCGACTGACGCCGCTAAATGGGCGAGTAGCTCGAAGGGTGTTCGATTGCGAGCGACCCGGGCCGTTTTCATGCTCTGGCCAGCAGCGACCTCTTGACCGATGTTCGTTGCGGACTCGTACGTCGCCTTCGCGAGATACTGCCCCAAATACTCCGCTCCTCCATCGCCGATTTCACGAACATCTACAGCTACCGATCCTGGCTGGCCATATCCAGCCTTCATTAGGCCGGCGGACCAACGAGCGTGCACGCGTGCGGCGAAAGCACAGCGACTCAACCAGTCTCGATCAAGTGACGCTTCCCATTCCGCGGGTAGCTCAGTATGCAGTCCTGAGTCCAGCGCTGACGGCGTGAACACCACAGCGTGAATATGAAGACGCCAATTGTTGCCGCCTTTGGCGGGCGAACCGTAAGTTGCTTCCACGACACGTGTCACTCCCGCGACGTCAAACCACTCAGCATCACCCATTACTTCTCCGACCCATACGGCGCGGCCGTTTCTCACTACGGTCCGCGCCTTCTGACCTGCCCAAGCCCGAGATCCAAACGCTGATCTCCAGCCTGTGCTGAGCCCATCCCAGAGTTCAGCGAGACGATCACGACGAGAATGAGGCATCGTGAGCGTGAGCAGGTACGCCCGCCCACCACGCCGGTGGCATTCGCTCACCGCTGCCGCAATCTCCTCAGCGCGCCTATGAGCAATGACTGCCGAACATCGCGGACATGGCCATACCGATCCGCACGTCATCAACCCCTGATAACCAGCGATACTGCGCCCGTCGACTTCCCGGCACCGGATTGCCACGGCCTGACCATCGTCAGGATCACCCACTGCATCGTTGTGGAGCATGCGGCCGCAGCACCGCACTGCCTTTAACGAGGAGGCCTGCCAAAGCATCGCCCTTGCCGCCCACCGAATCCGACGACGTACGCTCGAGTCGACCCGTGCGCCGGCAAGATCCTCCGCGTCGACATCGATCTTGTTAGGTGTGAAGCAATAACTCTGAGTACTACCAAGAGCGCTCGCGGCGCTCGCGGCGCCGGGGGCCAGGTCGTGCTCTCACGAATTAGTCGCGTGCCGTCGGCGGTCATTCCGGGCGCTCCTCAGAATCCCCGTCTTCGGACTCGTCGCCATCGTCAGCCACTTCCGGCGAATCAGTCTCCGCCGGCGAGCTGGCGAGCGCGTTCTCTAATCGCCGGCCCTTCGAGCGGCACCGACATCACGATTGGGGTCTTTCCACTCCGGAACCGCACTGCCCGACTGGGGTCCTTGGCGTCGCGCTCCAGTTGCTCAATGAAACCTGGCCGCTGTTCTCTCAGCGCATCTTCAATTCCGCCGTCAAGCGCACGCCGCACGAGACCAGCACGTTCAGCGAGTTCGATCAGACGCTCTCCCACCGCCAGTGCCTCGGCGTCGCTCAACTCGAAAAACCCGTCTGCAGCGCTGGCCGGAACTTCGAATAGGACATGCGCCCCGTCAACGCTGATTCGCCAACCAGCTGGCAAGCCGTTCATTGCCCCACCGCCTTCACGTACAGGGCGGCAAGCAGATTCACCCATCGCAGGGCGTGGTCGGCGTTGATCGCATCCAGCGGGGTCAGAAGAACATCACCGAGTCCCACCAGCGCGGCTACCTTCGGATCTACGAACACGATCCATGCGTCACCGTGCTGAACCGCCCCGCCGCAACAGGCCAGTGCCAATCCGGCAGCCACGCTGCGATGGACGGACGACTGTCCTTCGCCTCGCGCTGATCCCTGATCTCGTAACCCTGCTGATCCGAAGCCGGAGGTTGATTGTCAGCTCCGACCCCAGTCGCGGGAGACTCGTCTCCTGCTACACCGTCAACTCGCGGCACGATGATCTCCAAGCCGTAGCCGCCGACCGACCTGCCTTCTGGCATCGAACTCACGTCGCACCGCCCCGATCGTTGGAACGGTGCTGCTGTCAAGCGCCCGCGATAGACTCACCACGCGTGCAAGAACGGTGGTTTTCATATTCGCCTCCGTGATGAACCCCCTGGTTGCAGCCGAGGGCTTCGCTCGTTACTGAGCCCGGAATCGAACGCTGATCTGTGGTCGGTGCTTGGTCGGTGAACCTGCGACACGCCGTGGTTTCCACTAGTCCCCAGATGGCTCTAAATCGCCAGCTCAGCACACCTTTCGAAACCACCATTACGGAGGCTTGCAGGCTCTCCTAAAGCCGGTGTCGCAGGTTCGAATCCTGCCGGGGGCACCCATCTGACCAGCGCAAACGCTGGTTTACGCACCGGCCTACCTATCCCTTACCTATTAGCTCACCTGCGCAGGGCGGCGGATTCGTTAGCTGCTTGCGCGTTGACTGCCGGGCTAACGTGCTGTCGTTCCGTTGTCGCCGGTCGAGACAGCGCCGTCGCCGCTGTAATCGGGCGTCCATGCCTCCAACAGGTCTAGGACGAACCGCAGCAGCTCCGAATACTGTTGGCTGAGTGCGTCGCGGCTCAGTTTGGGAATATCGCGCAAATTTCCGTGAGCGAGGTCGCTGCGAGTTCCATAGACGGCATCGAAATATTTTCGGGCGGTCGTGCCGCCGTATTGGCCGGTTAGCCTGTCGGCCAGCTTTAAGCCGAAGGACCGAACCGACTCGAATTTGTCGCTCTCTAGTAGCGTTGAGACAACCTCGCGCAAATCATTTTCGATGTGCGCACGCTGTTCAACAATCGTGATCAAGGAATCAAGTAAGTCGACAGCGCTTTGGTTCCTCCACTTGCGGGGTATCAATGCTTCAATGGCGGTTACCAGCAGGATAAATCGGGCCTCGGCGTTGTCATTTGCAAGCGAGGCGTGCACGAGTTCGTAAGCGAGCTTAAGTTCGTCGCTCCAGGTACCGCTGTAGCGTTGTAGTGCCGGTTTAACGCGGTCACGCGCTTCCTGCTCGCTCATCGATACATACACGTCAGGCGTTCCAGCCGAGAGATAGACAAACCGACGTTTGGGTTCTGTTTTGTGAACAAAAAGGCCAAGGCGGTCATGGTAACCAATTTCGCCGTCCTCCATACCGAGCATTCTGGTTACCTGGCTGCCTGCGGTAAATTCCCTGGGAGTTATCTTGTTCTCATCGTCGTCGCCAAAATCGACCGACATTGCCATCCTAGCGAAGACGGACGACATGATGTGTCGCCATTTTCTGCCACCTTCAAGCGCGGCTTGCGCCGTTGGGTATCCGCTACCGGAAATGAACAGCTCGGTGACTTCATTTATGGTCTTGTCCAGAAAGCCCGGTTGAATCATTATGCGTTCATCGGACGCTTGCGGACTGAGCCGCAAACTTGCCGAATGGACTTGCATTTTCTTGCCATCATTGACCCTGATTCGGTTTCGAAACGAGTACGTCACAGTCGCATCGTAGGCCCGGTGACCCACCGCCCTGGCGGTCAAGGAGCGCGAGTTAAGCCGAAGCTTCTTCGTCCGCCCGGATGGCTCGCTAGCGCGATACTGCTCGGCTTCGACTGACTCCTTGAACTCAAGAAGGTTTCCTGCAATGTCCGCTAGTTCCAGCTTGACTGCGGCTGGCGGTGGACAACCTGGTGCGCAACGCCGTTACGCACGGCGCTGCGACCAGGATCGCGCTGGCTGGCCATCGACTGGACCACACCATCACCATCACCGTCGACGACAACGGACGCGGCCTGCCCGCAGAAGAACACGAGAACGTGCCCGGTCGATTCGCCCTCGGAAGCAGTGCCGCGGCCGGAGGTTCGGGACTAGGCCTGGCGCTGGTCGTTCAGCAGGCGGCACTGCACGGCGGGAACATCGTGCTGTCCGACAGCCCGCTCGGCGGGCTGCGGGCTACCCTTACCTTGTCGACTGAGCCGCTGCAGGATTCGACTGACCAGAGTTGAGCCCGCGCCGCCGGATGCCCGCAGCCAGCAGCCGCCATCCGAGCAGCAGCACCGCGGTGGCGGCCGACGCCACCACGAGAAAACTGAACGCGACGCCCGCGGAAGTGGTTCTGCGCAAGAGCATCCCGACCGCGACCGTGCAGACCCAGACCACTGCGCCGGTGGGAACGATGGCGGTGGGCCTGCGCCAACCCCGGCTGAGCAGCCAGCCAACCGCGGTGCCCGCGAGAAACGGCCACGCCGTTTCGGCCACACCCGTCAGTGTCAGCCCCTCGGCGTGGCTGCGCCTGCCGACCGCGCAGAAGACCAGCACGCCGACGATGTCGGCGAGCGCAGCCAGCGCGCTATTTCGTCGCATAGGTCATCACGTCGTCATCCAGTGGCATGACGTCGGTTTCGTCGCGAGCGGTGAATCCGGGCTGCATCGGCGCGGGCTTCCCCGCCGTCACCACCTTCTCGAGGTCGACCGTCGAGGCGATCCGGGAATCGAGACGAAAAGACTTGAACACGAACGGAAGTCCGTCGGAGCGCAACGGATCAGGGGTGCTCATCACGTGGAAATGCAGGTGCGGCGCATCGGAATTGCCGGTGTTACCCAGCGCCGCAATGACCTGCCCGGTGGTGAGCCGGTCGCCGACCTTGACCTTCAGGCTGCCGGTTTTGAGGTGCGCGTAGAACGCATAGTTGCCGTCGCCGATGTCCTGCACGATGTGGTTGCCGCCGTACTGCTCGAGAGGCAATCCGGTCGGCGTCTTGCTGGGAATCTGCTCGGGCAGACCGTCGAGCACTGCCACGACAGGCCCTTCGGCAACCGCGTGGATGTCGGTACCGAAGTAGGAATAACTCTCGAGCTTGGTCGGGTCTCCGGTGAACAGCACCCCGCCGGGTTGTAGTTGAAGGTAGTCGATGGCGTACCGCTCGGCCGCCCACAGGCCTCCGGACAGCGGGTTCACCGCATTACGGTGTGCGCTCATGTCGCAACAACCGCCGCCGTCCAACCAGCCTGGGCCGTCCAGCGGTGGCGCGATGACGACCGGCTTCCGGGACAGCACAACGACGGGCGCCACGTTCTCGTCCATGACCGCGTTGATCAGCGGCGGTGTCGGCTTCGGGACCGTGAAGCTGACCGTGTGTACGAGATCAGTGGGGAGAGGGGCGGACGTGTCCAGTGCGACGTCGAGCCAGACCGCGCCGCCCTGGGCCGGTCCCAACTTCGTCGTCGGCGTGGGCGTCCCGTACACGCGGGTCCAGTAGCCGAGCTTGTCTCCGGCCAGGGTGAGCAGCGTCTTGTCGCCGGCGTGGACGGCCACCGACGTCAGCGTCACCTCCTGATTGAGCGTGTTGGTCAGCTCTAGCTCGTAGGCGAGATGGGTTTTGCCATCGGTGGCGGGCACCGGTACTGGGGCAGCGACCACCTTTGCGAGGACCGGCGTGAATGCGACAGGAACCTCAGGTGACGTGGAACTCGTTGTGGCCGAGGGGGACTGG
>JAJKIB010000037.1 GCA_021154745.1 Mycobacterium sp. | reverse complement strand
TGCTGCGCGGCCACGACGACGACATCACGATGCGCTTCACCGACATCGCGGGCAAGAAATGGGAGATCCGCAGCCACCACGAGCTAGTCGATGCGCGTGCCGTCGGCGACGGAGTCGAGATACGTTGCAACGACGGCTCGACAGTGCGCGGGGATACGTTGTTGGTTGCGACGGGCCGCGTGCCCAACGGTGACCTGCTCGACGCCGAACAGGCCGGCGTGAAAGTCAACGCGGGTGGCCAGGTGGTGGTCGACGAATACCAACGCACCTCGGCGCGTGGCATTTTCGCACTCGGTGATGTGTCATCGGACTATCAGCTCAAACACGTCGCCAACCATGAGGCCCGCGTGGTCAAGCACAACCTGTTGCAGGACTGGGACAACACCGACGCGCTGATGCCCTCCAGCCACCGGTATGTACCGTCGGCGGTGTTTACCGACCCGCAGATCGCGAGCGTGGGACTCACCGAAAATCAGGCCCGGGCAAAGGGTTTCAGTATCAAGGTCAAGATCCAGGACTTCGCCGACGTCGCCTACGGATGGGCGATGGAGGACAACACCGGTATCGCCAAGATCATCGTCGACGACGACAGCGGTCTGATTCTCGGCGCCCACATCATGGGCCACCAGGCGTCGTCGCTGATTCAGCCGCTGATCCAGGCGATGGCCTTCGACCTGCCCGCGCAGGACATGGCACGCGGCCAGTACTGGATCCACCCCGCGCTGCCCGAGGTGGTCGAGAACGCGTTGTTGGCGCTGTGCGGCGAACCGCCCTGGCCACCGTCAAAACGGCACTGACGTCACTCGACCGCCGGCACTCAGCGCTCCTCGACCTGCCCGAAGTGCCAGACGGCCAGGGCGATCAACCAGGCCGCGACGAACAGCCCGACGATCATGAAGCCGACGAACTCGAGGTTCGCCGATCCGATCGCGGCCAGCGGACCCGAGTCGATGCCGAGGCGGTCGGCCACCAGGCCGGCGAGCACGATGACGCCGATGACCAGCGCGACGACCACCGACAGCACCGTGACGGTCAGGTTGTAGTACACCTTGCGGACGGGCTGCAGGAACGCCCAGCCGTAGGCACGCGACATGAGGATGCCGTCGAGCGCATCGAACAGGCTCATCCCCGCCGCGAAGAGCACGGGCAACACCAGGATGGCGTACCAGGGCAGGGTGAACGCAGCCGTTCCCGCGGCCAGCACCAGCAGTGCGACCTGGGTTGCCGTGTCGAAGCCGAGACCCATCAGCAGCCCCACCGGGTAGAGGTGCCAGGGCTTGCTGACCCGGCGCATCACCTTCGCGAAGAGGCGTGCCAGGAAGCCGCGGTTCTGGAGGTGTTGTTCGAGTTCGGACTCATCGAAGTCGCCGCTGCGCATCCGGCGGAACACCTTGGCGATGCCGACCGCGACGAACAGATTCGACAGCCCGATCAGGATGAGGAAGGTACCCGCGACGAGGGAGCCCACCAGCCCGAGGGTCTGCAGCATCGGCGAGCCCTCGTCCTGCACCGGCCCGACGACAGCGCGTACGCCGATCGCCAACAGGAACGCCAGCCCGAACACCACGCTGGAATGGCCGAGCGAGAACCAGAAACCGGCGGACAGCGAGCGGGTGCGCTCCCCGACCAGCTTGCGGGTCGTGTTGTCGATCACCGCGATGTGGTCGGCGTCAAACGCGTGCCGCACTCCGAGCAGGTAGGCGGTCACGCCAAGGCCGACGCCGAACACACCTGCCGATCCGAGCGTGATGTGCTGCGGCGCCACCCCGAACACCAGCACGCCCCAGCCGAAGATATGGAGCATCAGAACGATGCCGCCCATCGTGGCGATCGACGTCCAGTCGGTTCGGTCGAGTCGGCGGGAAACGGTCGCTTCGGGCTGCTCGACGACGGTCATGGCTCGACCTTATGTCGACACCCTCTCATCTGTCTAGGTGAACAGATGTTCAGGTGTGTGTCACAGGCGGGTCGGATTACGGGTGGATTCGTTCATTCGTCGGGTCGTACAGCGGCCGCAGCGAGACCGATATCGGGTAGAGCTGCCCGCCGACGTTGATCTCGTAGTTGCCGGCCTTGACCCAGTCGGCATTGATGACGGAGTTGTCCGAGGCGCGCACGTAGGCCAGCCCGACGCATGAGCCGGTCGTCTCGCCCCACGCCGCCGAGGTCACCTGCCCGGCGACGGCGCCGTCGCGCAGGATCAACTCGCCTCCCCACAACATCGCCTCAGGAGCATCGACCCTGAATCCGACAAGCTTGCGGCGCGGGCCTTCCGCCTTGGCCTTCTCGACGGCCTCGCGACCGAGGAACGCGATGTCGGTTTTCAGCTTGCACGCGAACAGCAGGCCGGCTTCAATGGGATTGTCGCTCGAGCTCAGTTCCCGGCCGAAGGCGCGGTAGCCCTTCTCCAGCCGCAGGGACTCGATCGTGTAATACCCGCCGCGGCCGACACCGAATTGAGCGCCCGCCTCCATCAGGTCCTCGTAGACGCCGACCGCGAACTCGGCGGGAACATACAGCTCCCAGCCCAATTCGCCGACATATGTGATGCGGGTGGCGCGCACGGTGGCATAGCCCAGTGCAATCTGCTGGCTCGTGGCAAACGGGAACGCCTCGTCGGACAGGTCCGCCGACGTCAGCGCGGACAGGAGAGCACGGGATTTCGGCCCCATCACCCCGAACACCGCGTAGGCCGATGTCACGTCGACGAGTGCCGCGCCGGCTCCGTCGGGCATGTTCTTGCGGATGTGGTCCTTGTCGCGCTCCGTGGTGGCCGCGCTGCTGATGATCAGAAATTCCTCGGGTCCGGTGCGGGTGACCGTGACGTCGGACTCGTACGTGCCGCGCTCATTGAGCATTCCGGTATAGACCGACCTGCCGATCTCGACGCCGACGTCGGCGGTACACAGCCACTGCAGCGCCGCCTCGGCATCCGGACCGACCATGAGGTACTTGGAAAACGAGGTCTGGTCGAACACGGTGACTCCTGCGCGGGTGTTGGTCTGCTCGGCCGCCGACCAGCTCAGCCAGTTGGGCTTGCCCCAGGTGTATTCGATCGTTGGTTCCGCGCCGTCACGCGCGAAGAAGTTCGCCCGCTCCCAGCCCATCTTGCTGCCGAAGTTGGCGCCCGCAGCCTGCAGCAGGTGGTGCACCGGCGAACGCCGGAACGGCCTGGCTGTCTCCATTTCCCGGTTCGGCCAGGGGATTTCGTAGTGCAAACCGAGCACCTCGGCGACCCGGTCATGCAGCCACCGGTTGTTGCCGTTGAACGGCGCGAACCGGCGAATGTCCACTCCCGTCAGGTCGCTGGTCGCCGCTCCGTTGACGATCCATTCAGCAAGCGCGCGCCCGGCACCCCCGGCCGTCGCGATTCCAACCGAGTTGAACCCGGCGCCGACGAAGAAGTTGGCGACCTCAGGGGCCTCGCCGAGAATGAACTGGTTGTCGGGGGTGAAGCTCTCGGGGCCGTTGTAGAACTTCTTGATGCCCGTCACCTCGAGCGCGGGGATGCGCAGCAGCGCGCTGTTCATCAGGACCTCGAAGTGCTCCCAATCCTCGTCCAGCAGTTGGAATTCGAACGGGTACGGGATTTTGTCTGGCGACACCCACGGCTTGGCTTCGGGTTCGAAGCCACCGATGACCATGCCGCCGACCTCTTCCTTGAAGTAGGTGTAGCCGTCGGGGTCGCGCAGGATCGGCAGGTCCGGATGCGCGCCCTCGATGTGCTCGCTGACAACATAGAAGTGCTCGGCGGAGTGAAGCGGGACGTTGACCCCAGCCATCGCACCGACCTGTTTGGCCCATTGCCCTGCACAGTTGACGACAACTTCGGCTTCGATGTCGCCGACGTCGGTGCGCACGCCGGTGACCCGCCCGCCTTGTGTCAGAACGTCTGTGGCCCTGACCTTTTCGATGATACATTCGCCGCGCATCCTGGCCCCTTTGGCGAGCGCGAATGTCAGGTCGGTCGGGTTGGCCTTGCCGTCGCCGGGCAACCAGATCGCACCGACGAGATCGTCGACGCGCATCACCGGGTAATGGTCGAGTGCCTGCTCACCAGTGAGCAATTCGCATTCCATGTTGAATGCAGCGGCACTGGCGGCGGTGCGACGCAGCTGAATCATCCTGTCCTCGGTGCGCGCGACCGTCACTCCCCCGCACTGCTTGTAGCCGGCGGAAAGGCCGGTCTCGCGTTCGAGCTCGGCGTACAGCTGCGTCGAGTACTGCACCAGCCGGGTTGCGCTTTCGGAGGCCCGCAGCTGACCGACCAGCCCGGCCGCGTGCCAGGTTGTGCCGCAGGACAGTTGGCCCTGTTCGAGCAGCACAACGTCGGTGAAGCCGAGCTTGGTCAGGTGGTAGGCGACGCTGGTGCCGATGACGCCGCCGCCGATGATGACGACGCGGGCACGGTCAGGAAGCGATGTGGTGGCCATGAGTTAGACAGGTCCCTTGAGTGTTAGTCGGTGGCGTGAACGTCGTCGAGGAGTCGGGTGAAATGGGGGCTTTTGAATTCGGTGACGGCGGCCTCGTAGCGCTCCATCGCCCACGCCCAGAAGTCGACTTCGAGTGCACTGGAGGCGCTTTGGATACAGCCCCACAGCGTCCAGCCGTACTTGGCGACGATGCCCTGCAGGTGCGCTCGGGCGGTCTTGTGGCGCAGCCTTCGGCCGTAGTAGCAGGCCACGAGTTCGTCGAGTTGGTCGACCGACAAGCCGCATTCGCTCCAGATGTTGCCGAGTTCGAAGCAGGGATCGTTGTTGCCGGAGTACTCGTAGTCGATGATCCACACCCGCTCGCCGTCTTCGATGAAGTTGCCCGCCAGAAGGTCGTTGTTGCACGGGACGGTGGTCTGGTCGGTGGCGGTCAGCGCCCGTTGCGCCTGGGCGAACAGGTCCGCGTAGTCAAGGTAGTCATGGGGGATCTTGAAGCCGTTGTCCTGGACGGTTTTCAGGTAGGCGGGTTGGCGTTCGAACATGTCGAATCGGCTGCGAAACCGGGGCCCGGAGTGCAGTGCACGGCATCCCGCGGCCGCCTTGGCCACCACCCCCGTGCGCTGAAAGTCGTCGTTGGACAGTGTTTTTCCGTTGAGGTAGCCCAGCAGCAGGATGCCGAGATCCGGCCGGTAATCGACAACGGGCGCACCGACACCGGCACGCTCGGCGGCGACGGAGTTGTAGTATTCCTCGTCGCGGTCGATGGCCAGGAAGTTGCTTGACGAATCGGTGCAGCGGGCGACGTAGGTTGCGTCCGGGGTGGTGACCTTGACGTTGCGATTCGTCAGGCCGCCCGACAGTTCTTCCAATTGCCGCGGCCGTCCGGCCACGGCCGGAATCTCCTCGAGCAGCGCGTTGAGCTGCGCGTCGATCAACGGAAACGACATCGGTTCACTGTAACCGTCGTTGCATTAAAGGTCTAGACTATTGCCCATGCCGCTCGCCCGTCCCGTGATCGATGTGATCGAAGGGTGGTTACGAAGTGAGCAGCCCGCCGTCGTGTTCGATTTCAACGGCACCCTCTCCGACGACGAACACATCCTGTTCGACATCTTCAGCGACCTGTTCCGTGCCCACCTCGGCTGGGCGATGACGGCGGAAGACTACCGCGACGAACTGCTGGGCCGCAGCGACCGCGAGATCATCGAGCGCGCGGTAGCGCGTCACGGTCGTGGCACCGAGGCCGAGGTCATCGAGCTGCTGCGGTTGCGCCAGGGCGTCTACAAGCAAAGGGTCGCCGACCACAACCCGATCAGGGCTGCCGCCGCGCAGTTGGTGAAACTCTTGGCGGACAATCAGATTCCCGTTGGCATCGTCACCGGAGCCCAGCGAGAGGACGTGCTGGCGGTCCTGGACGCCAGCCCGACGGGTGAGTTGGTCAGCTTCCTGATCGCCGAAGAAGACGTGAGCAACGGTAAACCGCATCCGGAAGGCTTTCTCGAGGCGGCGAGGATGCTGAACCGCCGGCCCACCGATGTGCTGGTCTTCGAAGATTCGCTGCCCGGCGTACAGGCTGCGGTGGCCGCGGGCATGCACTGCATCGCCGTTTGCGCAGACGATCCCGGCCGGGAGCTGAGCGCCGCAGCTCCGGCGATCGTGGCCGAGTTGTCGGCTGAACTCGTCGCGGGCCCGCTCAGCCGCTGGCGTCGCGGGCCGGGGAACCCGATTCCACGCGCGACTTGATGCGGATCCGCGTCCGGTCGGAGCGGTGGTAGTCGCGGGAGAATTCGACCGCTACGCCGTCTTCGGTGAACGACGTTCGGGTGATCAACAACAGCGGGCTTCCCGGTTCGACACAGAGGATTTCGGCCTGCTCGTCATTGGCCTGCGTCGCCTCGAGTTCTTCGTCGGCCGAGAACGGGGACGCGTGGTATTCGCGCATCATCGCGTACAACGAGCGGGTGAGATCGGCGGACAGCAGCCCAGGAAAGACCGCCGCAGGCAGGTACGCCTCCTCTAGGACGATGGGTTCGCCGTTGGCCGACCGGGCACGCAATATGTCGTGCACCTGCGCGCCGCGGCCCAGCCCAAGGGCTTGCCTGACATCGGCGGTCGGGCGGTGAGTCGTCGCACGCAACACCTGCGCGCCCGCCTCCACGTGGATCCGGCGCATCTGCTCGGTGAACCCCGGCAGGCTGGCATGGTCGAACTCGAACCGCGGCGCGGCCACGAAGTTGCCGCCGAAGCGGCCCCGTCGGCGATCGATGAGGCCCTTGGCTTCGATCGCGCTCAGCGCCTGCCGCAACGTCATCCGGCTGACGCCCAACGCATTGGCGATCTCCACCTCGGACGGCAACTTGTCGCCCGGCGCCAATGTCCGCGACACGATCAACTGCTCGAGCCAGGTGCCGATGCGCATATGCGCGGGCAGGTCTCCTGTGCCGGCCAGGTCCGGACGATCCGCAAGCAGCGGATCATCCATCGTCAAGACGCGCACATTGGGAGCTTATGCGGCAGCGACCGCGAAAGGTCATCAGCCGTGCCGGGCGCCGATCCAGTGCAGCAGATCGTGCACGATTTCATCTTCGAGCCGGTAGCTGACCAGCCGGCCCACCCGCGTCGACGTGACCCACCCCTGCTGCCTCAGCACGCGCAGCGCCTGGGAGACCGCATTCTCCGATCGGCCCAGCACTGCGGCGAGGTCCCCGACGCAAATCCCGGGCGCGCGGTGCAGAACGAGCAGTATCTCCAGCCGGTTGGGGTCGGAGAGCAAATCGAAGCGCTGGGTCCAGCCGGTCGTGTCGACATCGGCCAACGCCGACGTCGCACGCTCGACCTGCATCTGGTTTCCCGGCTCTTCCACTGCTGACAATCTACTTGTAAGCAACGGCCGCGCTGATGATTCCGGTCAGTGGAAGGGGTGCGATCTCGCGGAAGCCGGCCTCGCGACACCAGCCGGCGAAGTCGGCACCGGTGTAGTCGAAGGCGTCCCCGAACTCGATCATCATGTTCAGCGACATCATCAGGCCGGCGACGTGTTCGCGGCGCTCGTCGTCGATCAGCGACTCGACAGTGATCAAGGCCCCGCCGTCCGGCAGAGCGTCGTATGCGGCCCGGATGAGCTGCATCTTCTTGTCAAGGTTCCAGTCGTGCAGGATCCGGGCCATCGTGATCACGTCCGCAGACGGCAGCGGGTCGACGAAGAAGTCTCCCGATGCGACATGGACACGGTCCGTCAGTCCGGCCGCGGCGATGGCCTTCTCCGGAATGGGCGCGACGGTGGGAAGGTCATACGTCGTACAGCTCACCTGCGGATGACGCTGGGCGATGATCATGCTCAACTGGCCGGTGGCTCCGCCGATATCGCACACACTCCGATACCTGGAGAACTCGAACCGCTCGGCGAGCGCACGAGCGGAGTCGAGCGAGATCCCCGCCATCGCATGCATGAACTGCTCGAGCCGCGCGGGATCGCTGTAGAGCTCGGCGAACATGGAGGTGCCACGGTGCTTGAGCTCATTTTGGGGCTTGCCGGTCTTGAGCGCCTCGGTGAGATCGGCCCAGAATCCGTAGAGCCGACTATTGAACATCTCCAGCAGACCACCGATGTAGGTCGTCTTGTTGGCATCGAGAAACTCCGCGCTGTCCACGGTGTTTCGATAACGCGCGCCAGGTCCGTTGCCGTCGCGGTCCAGGAATCGCAGCGCGACAAGACCGTCCAGGAAGTCGTATATGGCGCGCGGGTGCAGTCCGAGCCGGTCGCCAACCTGTTCGCCGGTCAGCGGGCCACCGGCCAGCACGGTGAAGAGTCGTAACTCTACCGCCGACAGCAGTGTCTTAGACGGCCAGAATCCCATGCCGACTTCCAGGATGCGCGACGAATCCAACTGACTGACCGACATGATTTCCTCCCCTGGCATCCCCCTTGCCTTCGCCGATCATACGAAGCTGCGCGGCAACGCCATTCCGGTTCGCCCAACCGCAGCGAGGGGAAATTGACTACGCAGCGGACGCCGCCTCGGCCACTAGGCCGTGTTGATAAAGGTCGTGTCGAAATGCAGCGAACCTGGACCAAGAGCAAAGTTGGTTAAAGAAGCGTCGAACTCGTGGCTCTGCGGGCGGGCGGCCTGAGATCGTTCTGTATCGCGGTCGCCGCGATGAGCCTCATCGCGCGTGAGAGCAGCCGGCAGCGGAAGCCTGAAATGTCGACTGGGTCAGTAGAGTTCGCGCTAGTCCCGGAAATGGGTTGCGACCCGGCCGGCCCTCACAGGAGCGCGTGTGGGCATGAGGGCCTACGAAGACCTGGTTGCCGAAGCAGAGGCCGCAGACGTCAGCGGATGGGGCTTTGACTGGCTGGACGGCCGCGCGACAGAGGCACGGCCACCGTGGAGCTACGTGCGCCTGTTGGCCGAGCGTCTCAGCGAGGTTCAGTCCGCTCTCGACATCGACACTGGCGGTGGCGAAGTCGTCGCTGAGGCGCCGGTGCTTCCTGCCGGATGGTTGTCACCGAGGGCTGGCCACCCAATGCCGAGCGGGCTCGCATGCTCTTGGGGCCGCGCGGCGTGGAGGTGGTCAAGATCGAGGCCGGCGATGGGCTGCTGCCCTTTCCGGACCAGTCGTTCGAGCTGGTCACCTCGCGCCACCCGGTGCGGCCGGACTGGGACGAGATCCGCAGGGTCCTGATGCCAGGCGGGCACTACTTCGCCCAGCACGTGGGACCGGAGTCAGCCTTCGAGCTCATCGTGTTCTTCCTCGGGCCGCTTGCCGATGCACGCGGCGGCCGCCGCCCGGATCGAGAGGCTGCGGGGGCCGAGCGGGCGGGCCTTGTCGTGGAGTCGTTGCAACAGGCGCGGTGCCGGATGGAGTTCTACGACGTGGGGGCCATCGTGTGGATCTTGCGCAAGTGCGTTTGGTGGGTACCTGACTTCTCCGTCGCCAAGTACGCCGACAGGCTGCGAGCGCTCGACGCGCAGCTGCGTAGCGGCGAGCCGTTCGTTGCCTACTCTCCTGCCTCGCAGTCACGCGATCAACCCCTGACGGCGAGCCACGTCAGGATCGTTTATCACCACGCCCTCTAGGCCCCGTCGACGAAGGCCTCCTTGACTTCTTTGGGACCGAACGGCCAGGTGTGTTCGGCCTTGGCGTAAATGAGGTACGCGACGACACCGATGACCATCCAGCACAGCGACAGGCCGATCGAGAGCAAGCTTGCCGAGACGTAGATGTAGACCCACCCGATCAGCGCGATGATTGTCGGGATCGGGTACAGCCACTGACGGTATGGGCGCGGGAGATTCGGCTGGCGGCGACGCAGCACGACGATCGCGGCGACCTGCGCCAGCGATTGAATGATCACCAGGGTCGCGACTGCTGCGTTGATGATGTTGGTCAGTGTGAACAGCGAGCCGATCATCGTGATCACGCCCATAGTGAGCACACCCGCGGTGGGCAGCTTCAGCTTGGGATGCAGCTGGCCGAACATCGGTAGGAAGACCTTGTCGCGCGCGGCTTCGAACGGGACGCGGGACCCGCCGAGCAGGCCTGCGAATACCGAGCCGGCGGCCGCCACGACGATCAGCACTGTGATGGCCTGCGCCGTGCCCGCGCCCCATGCCTGCTCCAGCACGGCGGAGGCGACGGAGGTGGCGCTCTTCAACTCGTCGAGCGGCACCGCGCCGAGCACGCCGATCTGCAGGAGGAAGTAGAGGCTCATGATGCCGAGAATCGCGAACACGATCGAGCGTGGGATGGTCCGGCCCGGGTCTCGCATCTCCGCGCCGAGGTAGGCCGTGGTGTTATAGCCGAGGTAGTCGTAGATCGCGATGATCAAACCCGCCCCGAGGCCCGCCCAGAACGTGCCGTGCCCACCGAGGCTGAACGCACCGGGCGTGAAGGCGAATGCCTGCGCGGCGCTGAAATGAGTGAATGCCGCGACGATCGTGGAGAGAACCGCGATCAGCATGACGACGAACAGCACCGTGGTGAGCTTGCCAATCTGGCCGATCTTGCGGAACAACGCCACCATGATCAGAAGTGTGATGCCGACTCCGATGATCTTGCCGAGCGCCGTGTTCCCCGACGCGTCGGTCACACCAGGAATCAGATAACCGAGATACTGGACCAGGCCGATGATGCCGGTCGACATGATCAGCGGAATGAAAAGCACCGCGCTCCACACGAACATGAACGGCATCAGCCGTCCGGTGCGGTACTGAAAAGCTTCGCGCAGGTAGATGTAAGTGCCGCCGGCGCCGGGCATTGCGGCACCGAGTTCGGCCCAGATGAGGCCGTCGGCGAGCGCGACGATGGCCCCGATGATCCAGCCGAACATCGCCTCGGGCCCGCCGATGGTCGCGACCATGGCAGGAATCGTGACGAACGGGCCGATCCCGCACATCTGCGTCATGTTGATCGCGGTGGCCTGCAGCGGGCCGATCCTGCGTTCGAGCGTCGATGGGCGGGACACCGCGGATCCAGACTCCTCCGAGCTGATGGATGGGGAACTCACGAGGCACTCCTTACTTTGTTAGGAAACTTTCTTAACATACAATCGCGGCCGGTGGAAGACTTCGCTTTGTAAACTCCCTGCGACGGAAACGGAGGCGGACACGGTGGTGGGTCAAGCTGCGCCGCAAGCCGGAACGCCCGCGAGCATGCGCGCGCTGAACCAACGATTGGTGTTGGATCGGCTGCGAGGACAAGCGGAGGCGACCCGTCCTCAGATCGCCAATGACACCGGCCTCTCGAAACCGACGGTCGGGCAGGCACTGCTCGATCTGGAGCAGCATGGTCTGGTGCGCGCGATCGGGCGTAGTGCGTCCGGCCCAGGCCGCGCGGCAGTCATCTACCAAACCGCGCCTGACGCAGGGCACATCGTCGGTGTGGACATCGGACGGCGCGTGATTCGCGTCGCGGTCGCGGACCTGGACGGTGCCGTCGTCGCCCACGTCGACCAGCCGAACCGGAGTCGCTCCGGAACCATGTTGCAGCGCACCGCGTGTGAATCCGTGAACCGCGCCATCGCGGAAGCCGGGCTGAAACCCCACGACATTGTGGTGACTGTGGTCGGCACACCGGGTATCCCCGACGCGACCACCGGCACCGTGCACCGGTCGCCGAATCTGCCCGGCTGGGAACGCCGAGGGCTACTGGGCGAGTTGGTCGAGGCCCTGGGGGCAGGCGGCTCAGAAGTGATGGTCGAGAACGATGCGAATCTCTGCGTGGTCGGCGAGCACGCACGGGGTGCAGCGCAGGGCGTCGATGTGGTCGCGTGTTTGACTGTGGGCACCGGTATCGGAATGGGCTTGCTGCTCAACGGAAAACTCTTCCGCGGCGCGCATGGTGCGGCGGGCGAAATCGCCGACCTGCCGTTCGACCGGGTGCCCGCCGGCGTCACGCAGCACCGCCCAGGACCGGTAGAGACGGCAGCGGCGGCCCAGGCGGTGGTTTCGGCGGCCAACGTGCTCGGGCTGACACAGGTGCAATCCGCGAAGGCCGTCTTCGACTTGGCTCGCAAAGGCGATCAGCTGGCCCTGCGAGTTGTTGCAGAGGAGGCTTCCAAACTCGCACACGTGGTTTCAATCGTTACCGCTGTCCTTGATCCCGGGCTGATCGTGCTGGCCGGCGGCATCGGCCGCAATGCAGACCTGCTGGCCGAACCGATGCGCCGCGAGTTGGCCGAGACGATTCCGGTGGTTCCAGACATCGTGGGCGGCCATCTCGGCGAGGATGCGGTCCTTGTCGGCGCCATCGTGACGGCGATGGACACCGCTTGGAATTTGGTCTTCGAGCGACGCGTGCGCAGAACTGCAAGTGAGGCTTAGTCGATGGAAGTCGTTATCAGGCAATACGAACAACAATGCGGCGTCACGGCGGCCGACATCATCGCCGACGCGGTCGGCTCCGGTGCGGCCACGCTCGGACTGGCAACGGGCTCGTCACCACTTTCCGTGTACCGGGAGCTGATCCGTCGGCACCGCAAAGACGGACTCAGCTTTGCCGAAGCGCAGGCATTTCTGCTCGACGAGTATGTCGGTTTGGCGCCGACCCACCCGCAGTCCTATGCACATGTCATTCGTGCGGAGTTCACGAACCACATCGACATCGACTCCGAGCGCGTGCACAGCCCCGACGGCGTCGCCGAGGACATCTTCACCGCAGCGGTGGCGTACGACGAGTTGATCGCCGACGCAGGGCCGGTCGATGTCCAGTTACTGGGCATCGGTGTCAACGGGCACATCGGATTCAATGAGCCTGGATCGTCATTGGGGTCACGCACCCGGATCAAGACCCTCACCGAGCAGACGCGACGGGACAACGCACGGTTCTTCACCGGCATCGACGACGTGCCCCGCCACGTCATCACCCAGGGCCTTGGAACCATCTGCGATGCCCGGCATCTCGTGCTCATCGCGACGGGCAGTCACAAGGCGGAGGCGGTCGCAGCTGCCGTCGAGGGTCCGCTGACCGCAAGTTGCCCCGCGTCGGTCCTGCAACTCCATCCGCATGTCACGGTCGTGGTCGACGAAGCGGCAGCCGATCAACTCAAGAATGCGGCCTTCTATCGGTATGCACTGAAATACAAACCGCCCCAACAGAAGTACTGAGTTTCGTTCGCCGAGCAGACGTAAAGGCACCCGATACGCCGAGAAAAAGGGGCCTCTTGCGTCTCACTCGGGCTAGTCCAGGAAGCCGTGCAACAGGGCGGCCGACCCCGCGACGTGGGCCCGCATTGCGGCAGCGGCGCCGTCACAGTCGGCCGCGAGGATCGCCACGACGATCGCCTCGTGCTGCTCGTCGGAATGCGCGATGTTGCGCAGCAGCAGCGGAATCTGGTCGAGCAGCGCGTTGAGCCGCATCCGGTTTTCGGCCACCAGCGGGACCAGTGACGGCGACCCGGCCGCCTCCGCGATCGCCAGGTGCAGCCGCGAGTCCAGCCGCCGGTAGTCGTCGGACGACGCACCGCGGACATCGGCCAACCGCGACCAAAGAACCTCCCGCTCGGCGGCGGTCAGGGTGCGGCTGGCGGCCATCCGAGCGGCGCCGACCTCAAGGATTTCGCGTAGGCGCAGCGCATCGTCGATCTCCGCGCGGCTGACGCCTGCAGCGTCCCCGGTGTGCCTGGGTAGCTCATCGGCCAGAAAGGTGCCGCCGTATCGGCCACGACGCGATACCAGATATCCGGCATCGGACAGCGACTTGATCGCCTCCCGTACGGTGTCACGGCTGACCCCGAGCCGGGCCGCGAGTTCGCGTTCCGGCGGAAGGGATTCGCCCGGCCGCAGCACGCCCAGCCGGATGGTCTGCAGCAGCCGTTCGACGGTGTCTTCGAACGGGTTCCCGGCCCGCACCGGGCGCAGCAGTGCTTCGCTCGCGAGCGGGATATCCGGGTCTGCAGACATCAGATCGGAGTGACGTAGTGGCCGCTGATGCCGCCATCGACAAGGAAGGTGGCGCCGGTGATGAAGGACGCGTCGTCGCTGGCCAAGAACGCCACCGCGGACGCCAGTTCATCCGGCTCGGCGAATCGGCCCATCGGCACGTGCACCAGCCGCCGCGCCGCTCGTTCCGGATCCTTGGCGAACAGCTCCTGCAGCAGGGGGGTGTTGACAGGTCCCGGGCACAGCGCGTTGACGCGAATCCCGCTGCGCGCGTACTGGATCCCGAGTTCGCGAGACATCGCCAGCACGCCGCCCTTGGACGCGGTGTAGGAGATCTGTGACGTCGCCGAGCCCATCACCGCGACGAACGACGCGGTGTTGATGATCGAGCCCTTCTTGGCCGGCACCATGTGCCGCAGCGCGGCCCGGCAAGACAGATACACCGACTTGAGGTTGATGTCCTGCACCTTCTGCCATCCGGGCAGCTCGGTGGTCTCGATCACGTCGTCGTCGGGCGGCGAGATGCCTGCGTTGTTGAACGCGATGTCGACCGACCCGTACGTGTCGGCGGCCGTGTCGAACAGTGTGTTGACGGCCGCCTCATCCGAGACGTCAACGGGGACAAACAATCCGTCGAGCTCGTCGGCCGCCGCCTTGCCCGCCTTCGGGTCGATGTCGCCGACCACGATCGTCGCGCCTTCGGCGCGCATGCGCCGACCGGTGGCCAGTCCGATTCCGCCCCCGCCGCCGGTGATCACCGCGACCTTGCCGGCCAATCGTTGGGTCAAATCCATCAGGCTTCTCCGATCGCGTAAAAGACGTTCTTGGTTTCGGTAAAGGCCAACGGCGCGTCGGGGCCAAGCTCGCGGCCCAGTCCCGACTGTTTGAACCCGCCGAACGGCGTGTTGTAGCGCACCGACGAATGCGAATTGACCGACAGATTGCCGGATTCCACCGCGCGCGACACCCGCAGGGCGCGGGACAGGTTGTCGGTCCAGATGGATCCGGACAGCCCGTAGGGCGTGTCGTTGGCCAGCGCGATGGCGTCGGCCTCATCGTCGAAGGGCAGCACCGTCACCACCGGACCGAAGATCTCCTCGGTGACGGCGCGGTCCGTGCGCGAGGGGGTCAGCACGGTCGGCGGGAACCAGTAGCCCGGTCCCGAAGGGGCGTCACCACGGAACGCGACGGGCGCGTCGTCGGGCACATAGGACGCCACCGTGTTCCAGTGCGGCTTCGACACCAGCGGGCCCATCTCGGTGTCCTTCGACGTCGGATCGCCGACCACGACGCCCTTGACGGCCGGTTCGAGCAGCTCCATGAACCGCTCGTAGAAGTTGCGCTGCACGAGGATTCGGCTGCGAGCGCAGCAGTCCTGACCGGCGTTGTCGAACACGCCGTACGGCGCGGTCGCGGCTGCCTTCTCCACGTCGCAGTCGTCGAACACGATGTTGGCGCTCTTTCCGCCCAGTTCCAGCGTGACCCGCTTGACCTGTGCGGCCGCGCCGGCCATCACCCGCGCGCCAACCTCGGTGGATCCGGTGAACACGATCTTGCGGACATCCGGGTGGGTGACGAAGCGCTCCCCCACGACTGAACCCTTGCCGGGCAACACCTGAAACAGATCCGCGGGCAGACCTGCGTCGACAGCGAGCTCGCCGAGCCGGATGGTGGTCAGCGGCGTCCACTCCGCCGGTTTGACCAGCACCGCGTTGCCGGCCGCCAAAGCGGGTGCGAAACCCCACGATGCGATCGTCATCGGGAAGTTCCACGGGGTGATCACGCCGACCACGCCGAGCGGCTCGTTGAATGTGACGTCCAGGCCGCCCGCCACCGGAATCTGCTTGCCGGACAACCGCTCCGGGGTGGCCGAGTAGAACTGCAACACGTCGCGGACGTGGCCTGCCTCCCACTGCGCATTGCCGATCGGATGCCCGGAGTTGGCGACCTCCAGCTGCGCCAGCTCGTCGACGTGGGCATCGACGGTCGCGGCGAACGCCCGCAACGCCGCCGCCCGCTCGGCGGGAGCCAGTCGCGCCCAGTCTCGCTGTGCGGCCTTGGCGCGTGCGACGGCGTCGTCGACCCCAACCTCGTCGGTCTGCTCGACGGCGCGCAGCACCTCTTCGGTGGCGGGGTTGATCAGTTCGCTCGAGGTCACGCGTTCACCTTTCCGGTCGCATATCTGGCCGCCGCCTCTACTACCGCGGCGAACAATCGCAGGTCGTCCAGTCGCTCCTCGGGATGCCACTGCACCGCCAAAACGAAGCTGTCACCGGGGATTTCCACAGCCTCGATGACGCCATCGGAGTCCTGCGCGCTGACGATAAGGCCCTCGCCGAGCCGGTCGATGGCCTGGTGGTGATAGCACTGGGCATCGGACGATTCGCCGATCAGCGAGGCCAGTCGCGTTCCCGGCACGGTGCGCACCGCCGACGTGGAGAACACCGCGTTGCCCTTCTGATGGTGGGTGTGGCCGATCACATCGGGCAGATGTTGATGCAGCGTCCCGCCCAGCGCGACGTTGATCACCTGCGCGCCACGACAGATACCCAGAAGCGGCATGCCTCGCCGGATCGCGCCGTCGACCAACGCGAACTCGAACGCGTCACGCTGGCGGTTGTCGGCCGAAGCCTCGTCGGTGGCCGGGTGCGGCTGTTGCCCATAGCTTTCCGGCGCCACATCGCGTCCACCGGTGATGATCAGGCCGTCCAGCCCATCCAGAATTCGCGACGCGATCTCGGCGTCCACGGGCTGGGGCGGCAGCAAGGCAGCGATTCCGCCGGCCAGGTTCACCCCTTCGAGGTAGATGGCGGGCAGAAAGCCGGCCCGCACGTCCCACACCCCGGTCTGCGCCTGCTGCAGGTAGGTGGTCAACCCGATCACCGGCCGAGCAGACGCGTACACCCCTAATTGCCCTGTGTTTTGGGGGTTTTCACGCCTGCTCGCGCTGAAACTAGAGCCGCTCAAAACCGCGCACCCTTTCCCAGTCGGTGACCGCGCCGTTGAACGCGTTCAATTCGACGCGCGCATTGTTCAGATAGTGCTCGACGACGTCGTCGCCGAAGGCCTCCCGCGCCACCTCGGACTTGCCGAACAGCGCCGCGGCCTCTGCCAAGGTGGTCGGCAGCCGTTCCGCCCCGCTGGTATAGGCGTTGCCCTCCAATGCTTCCGG
>JAJKIB010000036.1 GCA_021154745.1 Mycobacterium sp. | reverse complement strand
GAGGCCGCCCATCGCACCCGCGCGGCGACGACGCGCCAGGGGGCGGCACCTGAAGCTCGCTCACGGTATGTAGCTGAGCTGCCTGCTATTGCGGCGCGGCGCGGCTGGCGAGATCGGCGGCCATCGCCAAGGCCCCGGTGAGCTCGGCTCGGCCGCCCAGCGCTGCCGGAACGACCTGGGCGGCGGCGGACACGGCAGGCGCCACGAATCGGCGGATCGACGCCTCCACGCCCTCCTGCATGGCCGCTCCGGCCGTGCCGAGTTCGCCGCCGAGAATGACCGCGGTCGGGTTGAGCAGGTTGCACATCGCGGCGAGTACGCGCCCCAGGGTTCGGCCGGCTTCGTCGAGGATGCGTTGGGTCATGGGGTCGTCGAACTCCGTGAGCGACACTCCGTCGACGTCGAGTCCGGGGTGGGAGTGCGCGACCTGCTGGCGCACGCTGTCGATGGAGACGACCGCTTCCAAACATCCGCGCTGACCGCACCGGCACAGTTCGCTCTGTCCGGTCAGCTGCGTATGGCCGATTTCGCCGGCTATGCCGGTTGCGCCGTGATAGGGCTTGCCGTTGATCACCGGGCAGGCTCCTATGCCGTGGGACACCTTGACGTACAGGAAGTCGTTGAGACCGCGGCCAGCGCCGTGGCGCAGCTCCCCGTAAGCGCCGAGAAACGCGTCGTTCTCGACGTATACAGCTACGTCACCCAAACGGCGCTCGAGTTCCTGAACCGGGGCGAGCCCGACCCAACCGGAGAGGATGGTAGGCGAGCTGACCAACCCGGTGCGTATGTCCAGAGGCCCGGGGACACCTGCCACGACTGCCTCGACCGGTCCGATGCCGTTGTCGCGTTGCAGCCGGGCCAGCGTGTCGGTGGCGACGTTCAGCGCTTCGACCGCGTTGAGATCGACCGGAAGGTCGACGCGCTCCTCAGCGATAACAGTGCCGCTGCCGTCGGCGACGGCGGTGTGGATGTGGCAATGCCCGAAGTCCACACCAGCGACATAGCGCGCGGGCGTCGCCGGGCGCAGCTTGGTGCCGGGACGGCCGCTGCCGGACCCGCGCCCCTTCGTCTCCGCCTCGCACTCGATGACGCTGCCGTCGGACAGCAGCTGACCGACCGCGTGGTTGATCGTGCTGCGGGGCAGCCCGGTGAGAACCGCGAGCTCGCCGCGGGTCAGCTCATGTGCGGTGCGGATGAACTCGAGGATCTCGTCACGGGTGCGCTGCCGGGCGGGCACGGTCCGAGCGGGTGGCATTCGTCCAATGTACGACAGATCAGTCCACATTTCGCCAACCATGACTCAAAACATCCGTTGAACGAGTGATCAATCGCTCATTGACAGCTCGAAACCCGGTACGTAGTCTCCTAAATATCCCAAATGAGCTGAATTGAGGACCGCGGTGCGCGGGCACGGGCCAGGCTTCCTGACTTCGATCACTCGGCTCGACATTCGACGACAGGAAGGACTGCGCATGTCTGTCTTGCGCGCGGGCCGCGCCAGAAAATGGACGGCTCTCCCGGTGGCGCTCGCCGCCGGACTGGCCCTCGTGGGCCCCGTTACGGCGCACGCTTCGACACCCAATGCTGATCCGGGTCCACTCGAACTGGCCAACGCGGCATTGTCCAGAACGGCGGCAACGGAGGGGATGGTGCTCCTGGAGAATCAGGGCGACGCCCTGCCGATGGCGACGTCCGGCAACGTTGCGCTCTTCGGGGTCGGCGCCTACAAGACGGTCAAGGGTGGCACCGGCTCCGGGGCCGTCAACAACCGGTACACGGTGACCGTTCGGCAAGGCTTGGACAACGCCGGCTACGCGGTGACGACCAGCCCGGCCTACTGGTCGGCGATGACCAGCGCGTACGACGCGAAGTACGGCAACTCGGGCGGCAGCCTCTTCGGCCCCGCGATCGACTACTCCTCGGTCGAGCAGCAGTTGACGGCGGACACGGTCAAGCCGACAGCGCCGACAGACACCGCGATCTACGTCGTCTCCCGCAACGCCGGGGAGGGCGCCGACCGCAAGTCCGGCCCCGGCGACTATTTGCTCACCGACACCGAGAAGAACGACATCGCACTTATCGGTCAGACCTATCGGCGTGTGGTCGTCGTGCTCAACGTCGGCGGCATCGTCGACACCTCCTTCTCCAAGGAGATCAACGCGAGTGTCCAGGATCCCTCCGGCGGGCCGGCGGTCGACTCCCTGCTGCTGATGAGCCAGCCCGGGCAGGAAGCCGGCAACGCGCTGGCCGCAGTGCTCAACGGCACCGTCGACCCGTCGGGTCGCCTGACCGACACCTGGGCGTCGAAGTACTCCTACTACCCCGCGTCGGCAACGTTCGGAGCGAATGACGGCAACACCGCCACCGAGCCCTACAGCGAGGGCATCTATGTGGGGTACCGCTACTTCGATTCGTTCTACAAGACGATCAACCCGACGGACCCGGCGAGCGTGGTCAACTACCCGTTCGGGTACGGCCTCTCCTACACCACCTTCAAGATCAACGTGCAGACGGTCCAGGCCGACGCCAAGACGGTCTCCGTCCGGGCGAAGGTGACCAACACCGGCACCCGCAGCGGCAAGGAGGTCGTACAGGTCTACTACTCAGCTCCGCGGACCGGCATCGACAAGCCCTACCAAGAGCTCGCCGCTTACGGCAAGACCGACGAGTTGGCCCCCGACCAGTCGCAGACCCTCACGCTGTCCTACGACACCACGCAGATGGCGTCGTACAACCCTGGCCGGTCGGCAAACGTCCTCGACGCCGGGACGTACGCGGTCCGCGTCGGCGACTCCTCGCGCAACACCCACGTCGCTGCCCGACTCGAACTGCGCAGCCCGGTAGTCACCGAGAATATGAACTCCGAGCTGGCTGATCAGTCTCCCGGCACAGAGCTCACCAGCTCGCCGGACAACTTCTTCACCTACCCGGGTGAAGCCAAGGAGCTCGCCACCGCGCCGCGGCAGCTGCTTGACGCCGCCGCCTTCACCACCCAGGACGACCGGTCCCCATACGAGCAGGACGTTGCCGTTGCGGCCACGTCGCCGTACGCGGCCATCGACGGCAGCACCATCTCCTCGACCACTGCCTACGTCGACTCGTCGCAGCAGAACAACTGGGACGGCACGGGGGCGCCGTACGCGGCCAAGCCCGGTGAAACGGTGCAATCCGTGACCACGAAGCCCGGCGCGACACTCTTCGACGTGGCCAAGGGCACGGTGTCGATGCGCCAGTTCGTCGCCGGCCTCAGTGTCACTCAGCTCGGCAACCTCGTCGAAGGCGCCAGGACCCTGGGCTCGACACCCTCTGCGGTAGGAGCGGCTGGGTACACCACCGCGAACTACGAGAACCTCGGCATCCCCGGGATGGTTCTGTCCGACGGGCCGGCAGGCCTTCGGTTGACCCAGCAGATTGCCGGCAATCCGACCACCTACCAGTGGGCCACCGCGTGGCCGGTCGGCACCATGCTCGCCCAGAGCTGGAACCGCGACCTAGTCCGTGAGGTGGGTGACGCCATCGGTCAGGAGATGCGCGAATACGGCGTGACCATGTGGCTCGCTCCCGGCATGAACATCCACCGCGACCCGCTCAACGGCCGCAACTTCGAGTACTACTCCGAGGACCCGCTGGTCGCCGGCCTGACAGCCGCCGCTACCACGCAGGGGGTGCAGAGCAACCCGGGTGTCGGCGTCACGGTCAAGCACTTTGCCGAGAACAGCCAGGAAGCCAACCGCAATGCCGACAACGCCGTCGTCAGTGAGCGCGCGCTCCGCGAGATCGAGCTCAAGGCGTTTGAATATGTGGTCAAGTCCGCACAGCCGATGGCAGTCATGAGTTCCTACAACAAGATCGACGGCACGTGGGCGTCGATGAACTACGACCTGCTCACCGACGTCTTGCGTGGGGAGTGGGGATTCAAGGGCCTCGTCATGAGCGACTGGGGCGGATCCCACAGTGCCGTGGCCAGCATGTACTCCGGCAACGACCTCATCGAACCGGGCGGCAACCCGAACGAGGTCATCAATGCGATCAAGCAGTCAACCCCGCAGATCGACGTGAGCGGACTGCCGGCCTACAGCCAGTCGGGCACGCGCTATTCATGGTCACTGGGCAGCCTGTCGCTGTCCGCCACAGGCACCGAGACCGTGTCCACGACGGTCGACCAGACGACAGATCTGACCAAGGTGCCGCTGTCCGGAGTGACGACAACGGACGCCGGGGGCCACCAGGTGTTCACGCCGAACCCGAGGTTCACCTCCGTTGATGCGGCGTACAAGGCAGTGACAGCGCTGCTGGCCGGGTCGGCGTTCAACGCCAGCCAGAAAGCGGCCGTCAGCATCACGAACGTCGTTCATGCAACACCGGGCGATGACACGACCCCGGTGACCGCGTACACAGTCACCCTCAAGGGCACGTACCCGGCCAGCTACGACATGCGGCTGGGCGACCTGCAGCGAAGCGCGATGCGCATCCTCAACGTCGCGACGCAAAGTGAGCCGTTCCAGCAGCTCGCCGCGCAGCTGGGGGTGACCGGCATACAGACTGGCTCGTACACCGGTCAGTTCGCCGACCTCACGCAATTCGTGAGCGTCGACAAGGGCACGGTGAACGGACCGAACGACTGACCCTGCAGGCAGCGGACACGCTTGCCTGAGCCAGCAGCGGCGCCGACCGCACGGATCATCCGTGCTGTCGGCGCCGTCTGACGTCCGCGGGACTCCTTGCCGCGGTTTCCGGGCCGGCCACAGCCGGCACGCAGGCTCAGCTGGTAATGGTGATCGGGACTGTGTTCGAGGTTCCGCCTTCGGTGTGCACGTTGACGGTCGCGGTGTCGCCCGGGCTCACGTGCCATATCCCGCCCGGGCCGCTGGGGGTCGGGATGGTGAAAGTGATCTTCGTGTCGCTCCAGCTGTTGACCACGAAGCTCGCACCGTCGAACGGCGCGCCCCAGCTCGTGTCGCCGTCCACGAAGAACAGGTAGCTCGAACCCTGCGTCGCGCCGAAGTTCTGCCCGTTGATCGTAACGACGTCGCCGGCAGCGGCATGGTCCGGCTGCACCGAGTCGATGTGTGGTGCGACCAGTGGCGGCGGTCCCTGGTATGTCGTCACGACTCCGGAGCTGCCGTTGCTGACGTAGCGGACGGTGCCCTTCAGCGCCGCCGTCACCGGTCCGCTCTGCGACGCGGGCGCCGTGACCGTCCAGTGGACCGTCGCCGTGCCGCCGGCCGGCACCCGGCCCACCGCGGTGGCATCGGTCGCCGCAAACGTCCAACCAGCAGGCCCGGACAGGTCAGCTTGCACTCCGGTGATCGCACCGGGCCCCCCGTTCCGGACCGTCTCAGCCACTGTCGCCGACTGTCCCGGCGACAACGTCGTCGGCGTCGACGGGTCCAGCGCCAGCGCGACCGCCGCCGTTTCGCCGCGGGTCACCGCCTGCCCGCCGTACTGTGTCACCGTTGCGGACCGGTTGACCGAAAGGCGAGGCGTGTTGACGTGCAGCGTTGCGTTGCCGTCGTCGTACCACCAGCCGGGCGACACGCTTCCAGCCTCGACCCGTTGGACGGGACTCCCGTCGAGGGTTACTCGATGCGGTCCGGAGATGTCGACGAACTTCAGCTGGTACCCGCGACTGGCGAGGGCGCCGGGATAAGAACCAGCCCGCGGCCCGATCGTCACCGACGAGCTGGTGCCGGCCTGGTCGTAGCGGACGGGCGTGCGCGCCGACTGACCGTTCTGATACCCGAATCCCTCGCCGGCGTCCTCGTAGAGCGAAAAAGCGCCGCTGCCACCAGCGAAGACGTTCAGTGTCAGCGGGTCGACCGGCGCTGCGCCGACATGCTCCATCGCGGGCTGCTCAGGGACGATGCCGCCGGCCCGGACGAACACCGGCATCCGGTCGAGCGGCTCGGTGAGCGTCGCGCTGCCCGGGCCGGTGAACGTCGCCCCGGTGAAGTAGTCGGTCCAGCGGCCTGGCGGGAACCAGACACGCTGTTGGGCGAGAGTGCCCGGCGTCGTCACCGGTGCGACCAGAACATCCGGTCCGTAGAGGTACTCGGTGCCGTTGTCGTAGGCCGCCGATTGGTCCGGGTAGTCGAGGTAGAGCGGCCGGGCGATCGGCAGGCCCGTCTGGGTGGCCTGCTGGGCGAGTGTGTAGGTGTACGGGACGAGCGCCTCGCGCAGTCTCAGGAACCTCGTCGCGGGGTCCTGCGCGGCGCCGTAGTCCCACGGCAGCCGGTCGCCGTGGTCGGAGTGCAATCGAAGGATCGGCTGGAAGGCCGCGAACTGCACCCACCTGTCGTACAGGTCGTCGGGCAGGTGCTTGCCCTTGAAGCTGCCGATGTCGTGGCTGACGTACGGCTGCCCGACGCTCGCCTCGGCCGTGGTCATCTGCGCCTCGAACGCCAGCGTCTGCCAGGTGGCCTCGGTGTCGCCGGTGAAGTGCACGGTGCTGCGGTGCTCCCCCCACGGCCCGGCCGCCGGGGCGCCGCGGTAGTCCTCGAAGGACGACCCCAGCCGGGCCAGGACGAAGCCGCGCAGCCCGCGGGCGTCGAGATCGCGCGCGTACAGGTCGTTGATCCAGCTGTCCGGTGTCAGGCCGGGCATGTCGACGACCGAGTCGGTGCAGCACCAGTCGAGCCACCACTGCCGCACGCCCTGCTGCTCGAAGGATTGGTGCAGGTCGAACCACGCCTTCGCCTGAGCCGGGTCGCTCCAGTCGAAGCGGTAGCACTGCGGCGAGAAGCACTGGGCGGCGCGCTGCAAGCGGCCCTGCGCCGTCTGCTGCGTCGACGGGAATTTCGGATCGCTCGCGTCGATGCCCGCGTGCACGTTGAGGGTCACGTTGAGTCCCTGCTGCTTGGTCCAGTCCAGGAAGCCTTGTGGGTCAGGGAACAGGTTCGGGTTCCAGTTCCAGCCGTCCCACGTCTGCGGCGACTTCCAGTCGGTGTCGACGACCAGCGCATCGAGCGGGACGCCGTGTGACCGGAACGCCGGGATCAGCTGATTCTCGTAGTCGGACGTCGTGTACGCGTTGTAGCGGGAGAACCAGACGCCGAACGCCCACTTCGGCAGCACGTCGGCCGGGCCGGTGAGCGCGCGCAGGTCGTGCAGCGCCTGCTGGTAGTCGTGTCCGTACCCGAAGAGGTAGCCGTCCTGGTACGGGCCGTCGTGCGCGGGACGCGGCTGTGGCCAGCCGGATCCGGTGCGCAGCGCCGTGTAGGTGTCGTCCAGCAACGACCACCCGCGCCGGTTGAGGATGCCCGGGTGCAGCTGAACGTCGCCGATGTCGCCGCCGGCCTGGTTGGTATACGCGTCGAGCCCGCGTGTCCAACCGCCGAGCTGACCGTCCTCGGAGACTGGCGCGGGTGGCCCGGCGGCCGGGTAGGCGGCACCAGGCTGGGTGATCGCGACGCTGTCCAGGTTGACGTTGCAGCCGTCGCCCGCAGCGCACAGCGTGCCGACCGTGTTCGCGCCGGCTGACAGCGGAATGTCGATCGAGGCCACTGACCACGAGTCCCAGTTCCCGGTCGGCGGCAGGCTGAGCTGGCCGACCACGTTGCCGGCGACTCGCACGCTCAGCGTGCGCGTCAGGCTGCTGCCGTTCGCGTAGCGCACCTGCAGCGGATAGGTGCCGGCGCTCGGCACGCCGCTCAGCGCCCAACTGTCGGCAGCGCTGATCTGTCCGTAGTCCGCGGTGAAGCCGCGCCCGGTGAAACCGGTGTGGTCGTAGTTGACGGTTTCCCCGCCGATGAGCTGTCCTTCCTCGGCCTGGCAGGCCGCGCCCAACGCGCAGGCACCCGGCGCCGGCGGCCAGGACGGATGCCCGGTCTGCCACACGCCGGCGACGGGCACCGAGATCGACGTGTTCTGCGGCGTGAACTTGCCGGAGTCCTCCTGATACCGGACCGTCATCTGGCCGGTGTCGATCTCTCGCCAGCCGTCCACGACGTCGGTTGTGTAATGCGGCACCGGGAAGTCGCGGTTGACGACGTTGAACGTCGTCGCGTCCTCGAACCGCCCGTCCGCGGCGTACTCCAACCGGATCAGCTTCGGCGTGAGCACCTCGAACCGGGCGTGACCGTCGGTGACCACAGCGGACCCGGGAGCCGCCGAAGATTCCGACGCGACGCCCGGGGCCAGCGCCAGCACCAGGCCGAGGATCAGGAACGCTCGTCGCATGACTCAGCCCACCTATGTCGCGAAGATGTACCATTCGCACCGTATGCCCGGGTTGATTCGAGGGTCAAGAGTCACGAATTCGACTGATTCGGGCCGTTTTCGTCGTGAATTGGACTAGACCCGGCGGCTGATGCCGCCGGGCCTCGTCACTGTCATTTCACTATCGGCCGGCGAACCGGCCGCACATCAGGGCTTCGGACCCGTCGGCACCGCCACCAGATCGGCCTGCGCCGCGCCACTCGCGTCGTCGAGCGCCACGACCATCCACCCCTTGACCTTGCTGGACGACACCCCGGCCTGGCTGTACGCCAGGTCGATGCGCGCAGTGCCTCCCGGGGACAGAACCTCGAACTGCCCGCTGGTCGCCGCCGGAGCGTAGGCATCGAAAACCGCGCTCGTCGTGCCGTCAGCGGATCCGTTGAGGAGGTCGAAGCCAGCCACCGAGTAGGCGAACGACGGGTGTGCCGCCGAGACGCCGATCTCGCTGGCCAATACCGGCAACTCCATCGTCGAGGTGTTCATCGGTGCGGTCGCCACCCACGCGTCGACGACGGTGAAGTCGCTGTCCGTGATGAGCGAGACGTATCGGCCGTCGAACTCGCCGGCGGTTGCCTGGCCAAGATCGGTGCCGATGACCCAGGCGTCGGCGGTGCCGTCACCGTTCGTGTCGATCGGGATGTCAACCTCCGTCGCCGCGGCAGTCGACCACCCACGGTGCATGTTCACGGCGAACACCAGCGAGCGGTCCGAGTCCTCCCCGCCCTGAACAGCACCAGGCAGCACCTGGAGACCCGCGGCCCGCACGTCGGCGATCCCGTCGACGTCAGCGGGGTCGGAGATGCCCCACGCGTAGACGTCGGCGATGCCGCTGTGCACGCCGTCGTTGTGGACGGTCACCGAGGTCGTCCGGCCGGAACCACCGGCCGGCACCGGCCGTGGTGCGCTCGCCGAACTCGTCGTGATGTTCGACAGCCCGCGCGGGGCGACGAGGAACGGTACCCGCAGCGAGTAGACGCCGGCGCCGCTGCTGATCGGCGTCGCGACGACCGCACCTCGGATGGACACGAGCGCGCCGAAGTTCGACGTCTCCGCGGGTGGCAACGCCGCGACTTGCGCCGCAGTGAGCGACAACGTCACCTGCACCGTCTGGGACGACGCCGGCGCCACTGTCACCGTGCTCGGTGTGGCGCTGATGGTCGCCCCGAGCGGGTTTCCGTTGAACGAGCCGGCGATCGAGTACGTCAGCGGCGCGGTGCCGGTGTTCTCGATCGTCATGGGCAGCGTCTCCGAGTACGCCGTCGAAAGCTGCTCGGCGCCGTAGCTGAGCGTGCTCTGACCGTTGCCGGCGAGGATGTCAGCCTTGGTGTCGATCGCCCGCTGGATCTGGACGACGCCAGCACCCGAGATCCGCGGGTTGTAGGTGAGGTCCAAGCTCGGGTCGGCGGTGTTCATGATCGCCGCCTTGATCCGCGCCGTGCTCCAGTCCGGGTGTGCCTCGGTCATCAGCGCCGCAGAGCCGGCAGTCGCCGGGGCGGCCTGCGAGGTGCCCGAGATCGTCGCCGCCTTGAAGCCGGTACCGACACCTGCGGAGAGGACCGCGACGCCGGGCGCGGTGACGTCCGGCTTCACCGCGCTGTCCCCGTTGCGCGGGCCGCCCGAGGTGAACGACGCGAGTTTCTGGTACCCCGGGTTGTTGATCTCGGTGTGCGTCAGTGTCACCGTGCCGCCGTCGGCCGTGACTAGCGTCGTGGTCGCCGCGGCCGTGCCCGGAGCACCGAAGAACGGGATCGTCACGTGGAACGGCGCACCGGTGTCCGGGTTCTCGGTGATCTCGCCCTCCATCGGAGGGTAGGCAGCGTCAGAGTTGATCATGACGACTGCCGCCGCACCGGCCTGCTGGCCGAAGATCGCGCGAGCGACACGAGCGCAAGTGCCGCGCTTGGTGACGACCAGTGCGCCGGTGACGTTGGCGGCGGTGTACTCGGCCGGGTCACAGCCCAGTGAAAGGCTGCCGTCCGCGTCGCGCAGCACCTTGACCGGCAGCGTTTCGCCCTGGGGGAAAGATGCCTCGTTCGAGTCCTGCAGATCGACCGTGCCGCTCGTCTGGCTGAACGTGGCATGCGCGCCCGGGACGGTCGCCCGCGAAGCGTCGAGCGCCGCGACCGAGATCGCCCGGTCGGCGGAGGCCGGCGAGCCGGTGAGGTAGGCGTTCTGGCCGTTGTTGCCCGCCGAAGACACGATGACCGTGCCCGCCTGGGCCATTGCGTTCACGGCTTCGACCTCGGGGTCGTCGGCGGTGCCGAACGGCGAGCCCAGCGACATGTTGACCACGTCCACGCCGTCCTGCGCCGCGCGGTCGAGCGCGGCGAGGACGATGGAGTTGTCGACTGATCCCTCGCAGCCGAAGACCTTGTACGCGTAGATCAGCGCGTTCGGCGCGATGCCCGGGCCCACGTTGAAAGTGTGGCTCGACAGGGTCGTCGAGTCGTACGGGCCGGTGTAGGTGCTGCCGTCCGCGAGCACACCCTGACCAGCGGCGATGCCGGCCACGTGCGAGCCGTGCCCGTTGCAGTCGAGCGGATCTGGGTCGGGGTGCGGGATCCGATCGGCCGGGTCTTCAGCCTCGGCGGCGTAGTCGTCACCGACGAAGTCGTAGCCGCCGACCACCTTCGCGGTCGGGAAACTGCCCGGCTCGATGACCGTAGGGTCGTTTGCGTCGTAGGCGGCCTCGGTGCCCGGGCCGCCGAAGTCGGCGTGGGTGTAGTCGACGCCGGTGTCGATGATCGCAACCTTCACGCCCTGACCGGTCCGCCCGGTGTTCTGCCATGCCTGCGGCCCGCCGATGTACTGGTTGCCGGCGACGTCGTCGAGCGTACTGGTGTGAACTGCGTGCACGGCAACGACGCCCGGCGTGGACTCCAGTGCTGGCAGGTCCTTCATGGCCACCTGGGCGGCAATGCCGTTGTAAGCGTCCTGATAGGTCTCGTACACGACGCCGCCGACAGCGTTGACTGCGTCGGTGAGCGGCCGCTGCTGTTGCTTGAGATCGGCTCGCGCGGACGCCTTGTCGTCTGCGGTCAGCGGTCGGCCGGTTCTCTTGGCGGCGGCCGTGCGCTCTGCGACAGAGTCACCGCCCAGCTGGAAGATGACCTTCACCTGGCGCTGGCTGTCCGCCGCCGCCGGGCGGAACGTGGTCCCGATCAGGCCGGCGCCGGACAGCCTCTCGAAGCGTGGTCGGTTCCCCGGGTCGGCCTGCGCGGAGGCAGCGGTAGCCACCCCACCCAGCGCCAGGACCCCAGCGGTCACCGCGCCGATGGTGCGTTTGTTCATGTAGTTCCCTCGGTAGGGGTCGTGCGGCCGCCCTGGTCAGCGTCACCGCGCTGCACGAAAGCCTAAGAGAGGAACGAGTCGGACACAAACGGACAGAATGACGCCCGGTTGGAACGACAAGCAGCGCCGGTGCGCGCCGCCAGCCTCGTATTGATCTTGTCGGTGAACTCGGCTCTGCTGGGCCGAGGTATGGACGAGCGCTTCAGTGCGAAAGCGTGCTTGCGTGATCCGGTACCTCGTGGAACAACGTTCGCGGTGGACGCGGCACGGGCGCTCGCTCAGGGCGCGGGGGCAGCTCCACCTGGGGCCGTTGCACCTCCGAGTACGGAATGGTCGACAGCAAGTGCGCGATCATGTTGATGCGGGCCCGGCGCTTGTCGTCGCCTTCCACCATCCACCACGGCGAATCGGTCAGGTCGGTGTGCACGAACATCTCGTCCTTGGCGCGCGAGTACTCGTCCCATCGCAGGATCGACTCGACGTCCATCGGTGACAGTTTCCACCGCCGCATCGGGTCCCCCTGCCGAGCGCGGAACCGCCGCTCCTGTTCCTCGTCACTGACCGAGAACCAGTACTTGTGCAGCAAGATGCCGTCATCGATCAAGAGTCGCTCGAAGATCGGGCATTGGGCGAGGAAACGGCGGTACTCCGCGGGCGTGCAGAAGCCCATCACTCGCTCGACTCCGCCGCGGTTGTACCACGAGCGGTCCATCAGCACGATCTCACCGGCAGCCGGAAGCTGTTCGACGTAGCGCTGGAAGTACCACTGACCCCGCTGGCGTTCGGTGGGTGCCGGCAACGCCACGATGCGGGCGACGCGAGGGTTGAGGTACTCGGTCACGCGTTTGATCGCGCTGCCCTTCCCGGCAGCGTCGCGACCCTCGAAGAGCACCAGGACGCGTGCGCGTTCTTCGCGCACCCATTCCTGCATCGAGACCAGTTCGGCCTGTAACCGGAACAGCTCTCGCTCATACACCTTGCGCCCGAGCCGCGTCGGGACCTTCGCTGAATCCGCTGGTGGTGTCATCTACGTCCTCCACGCTCGGCCAAGTATGACGCACCGTGGAACACAGTCGAACCCGGAGGCTGCGCCACGACCGCGTCCTCGGACCTGTGGCGCCGTGCACTGGAGTCATGCGACAAGGGTGATGACATGGCTGTCTCGCGCGGGGAACGTCGCTGGGATGATGCTGTGGGCCCGCCGATTGCCGATAGGGGTGGTCGTCTGAGCCCGGACGCCGCTTCTGGTCGAGCCCCGACGGTAGCGTCGGTGCTCCGGCCGCCCACCCACGACGCCTGGGCACCCGGCCATGGATGTCGACGGTTTGGGTGTTCACATGGGCTGGATTGACGCTGAGCTTGCGCTGGTCGCGCTGGCTGCCATGCTGTCGCCGACCACACTCACCTTCTCCGTCCTCGTGCTCGTACTGGGTGACCGGCCACGCCGCGCCGGGCTCTTGTTCTACCTCGGTGCCCTGGCTGCAACGCTGGCCGTCGGCGTGATCGCCGCATTCGTATTGGGCGATCGAGCCGCATCCACAACGTCGTCACCGAAGACGTGGGTCGCGATTGTCGACATTGTCGCAGCCGTGCTCCTGGCACGATGGGTCCTGCAGGTCGTGCGTCGCCCGGTAGCGCCCGAGAAGATCGATCGCATGGTCGCCCAGATAAGCAGGGTGGCTTCGTCGCCCGCTCTCGTCATCCTCGGCGCCGGAGCCGCACTGGCCAACCCCGGTGGATTCATTCCTATTGCGCTCAAGGAGGTCTCGGAAACGAATCCGAG
>JAJKIB010000035.1 GCA_021154745.1 Mycobacterium sp. | reverse complement strand
GGGCTCTCGGACGCCCTGGCCGACCAGGTTGCCGACGAGCTCAGCGCCGCCGATGTGCTGTCGGCACACGCCCGGGACGAGCTCGGCATGACCGAGCTGTCGCACGCTCGCCCCTTCCAGGCGGCCGGCGCCTCCGCCGCCTCATTCACGGTCGGCGCCGCGCTGCCGCTGCTGGCCGTGATCCTGTCGCCGGCGGCCACCCGCATCGAGCTGACGGTGGCCGCGACGCTGGTGGCGCTCGGGCTGACCGGCTTCATGGGAGCACGGCTGGGGGGCGCCCCGCCCGGCCGGGGCACGCTACGGGTGGTGATCTGGGGACTGGCGGCGATGGCCCTGACCATGGTTGTCGGCCGCCTCGTCGGGACCAGCGTGTGAGGCTCGCTAGGAGCCCATACCCATCTGCGGCATGGGGTTCGTCCCGGGCGTCGTGAGAGCGGGGACCGCATCGGGGGCGATCAGCACCAGCACGCCAAGCCCGAGCAGGATCGCGGCCGTCCCGTAGACGGCGGCGCGACGCCACGGGACGGTCTTCTCGATCGCGATCAGGCCGGCGACGAACGCCATCCAGACGATGCTCATGACACCCAGCGCAAACAGCGCGGCCATGAGCGCCCAGCAGCAACCGACGCACCAGGCCCCGTTCTTCGCACCCATCTGGAATGCGCCCAACCGCCCCGCACGCCAGGAGCCGAGCAAGAAGCCCAGGGGGCTGCGGCACCTGCCGAGGCAGACGTCCTTGAGCGGTGTCAGCTCGTAGACGGCCGCGACAATCAGCGTCGCCCCTGCGACCCACCGACCGGCGCGGTCCCATGACAGGACGTCCCCGGCGACCACGCCACCGGCTGCGGCGAGCCCGAACGCGACCGCGCCCGCCGCGGCCCATGTGACGAGATATCCGGACACGAACGCACACGGCGAGACCAGTGACCTACGGCCGGTCATTCGGGAATAGAGGGCGACGGTCGGGGCGACCGATGGGAACATCATGGCGGCCATCATGACCACCCACACAGCGAGGAACCATCCGGCGGTTCCCAGGCCGGTCCACGGCCCGTTATCCATCCCGCGCATCTCAGCCGCCGTCCACCACCAGCCCAAGCAGGCCAGCGCGAACAGCAGCGCAACGAGCCCGAGCCGGGCGCGGGCGGCCGCGAATGCGGGACCTAGGCCCGCGCCGGAGACGCGGTCGGGCGCAGCCGCGATCATGACCTCAGGCTGCCCAGGAGAACTCGGAGGTCGAGAGCCCGGTCTTTCCCTCGTACTGGATGCCGAAGGCGTTGATGCGCGAGCGCTTCGCCTCCGCCATCGTCAGGTCGGATGCGACCGGGTGGAACATGCCGGCGAACCGGACCGGCTCACCGGTCTCCACGCCGAACGGCACCACGTCCTCGATCTCGAAGTCTATTACGTCGCCGACGCGCACGCTGTGGCGGACGCCGTCGTCGATCACCTCGATGGCAGCTCGCTCGACGCCCAGCATCTCGCCCACGAGCGGGGCGAGCCCCGCCATCGGGCCGCCCAGTTGACCGCCGAAGACCCTGACCAGCTTGTCCAGCTGATCGTCGCTCGCTCGCTCATCCACAAACACGCCCAGCCGCCAGTTCCCCTCGGTCATGACCTTCGGCGTGTCGGCGATCGCAGCGACCTTGAGACCGGCGATGTCGGTGCCCTCGATCTGTCCCTCGCGAATGTTGAAGACGAGCGTCACACGACAGAAGTCGTAGGTGGCGCCGTGGTCGAATGACAGGTTGCACGGGCACATCAGCTCGCACGAACACGTCTCGACGTAGCTGCCTTTCAGGTTCCACGACATGGAATACCTCCAGTCTGAGAGACCGGCAATCCTATCCGATCACATGACCGTTTGAACCGGCACCTCGAAGAACTCAACCGAGGTGCGCCGCTCGCCGCCGCCCGGGCTCATGGCGTTCAGCGCCGCGTCGCCGCGCTGCATGGCCTGCTCCATGTCGAACAGCGTGATGCCGACTCCCTTGCCGGTCGCGCGGTCGACGAGCATCAGCATCTTCGCGCCCTCCAGGCCAGGCTGCGTCTCGTTGGATTCGACCTCGCGTCGAACCATCGCAATCGCCTCGTCGATGTCGGTGGGATCGCTCTGGAATGTGGCTACGCGCGCGTACATGTCGCCTCCCTGGTCGCTGAAGTTCCGCCGTCGATGGTAGCCCCATCGCGAGCAATCCGCCGAGGCAATCCCAGTCATGTTTATCGTTCCCCTGGCCTCGGGAAGACCTGCCTTGACTGCGCGCCTCGGCTCCGCCAGATGGCCTTGGGGGTGGCGCGCGTCCGGTGAGGGCGGCAGACCATCCTGGGGGAAGGCTGCCGCCCTCACACAGACACACGCCGATATTCGGCCCCGTAGCCGGCGGCGCAAAGGCCTGCCTGCGCACGCTTGACTAGATCGGGGCAGCAAGCGACGGCGAGCCTAATCTCGCTCGACGTCGTTCTCCTTGCCCTTCTGCTTCGGAAGCTCCGTCTCGTCAGGTTCAGGGTGCCCGATGGCGCTGCCCTCATCATCGAAGCGGGCTTCACCGTCATCGGCCGGCAGGGGTGGTCGCGGCTTCTCGCTCATGCTGACAGGGTAGCTCCGCGGCAAGCCGCCTGGCCGCACTGTCAGGCGGTAGACGACCCGCGCCGGTACAGCGTCTCCATCGGTCGGCGCCAGGACCAGGAGCGTGTCTGGCCTGTACAGGCGGTGTGCGAGGAAAGCGGCTGAAGGGACTCGAACCCTCGACCTTCTGCATGGCAAGCAGAATCACCGGCAGCACACAGGACACGGGGGACATGAAACCGCACGGGGATGCGCAATCTTCCGGCCATCCGTACCGCCTAGTAGTGCCAGATAACCCTGGCGTGTGCGCATTTTGTGCGCACCCCCTAGCCCCCAACAAAAGCGCGGCGCCACCACGGCTTGGTCAGAAGCCGGCGGTGACGGCGCGAACTTGCGCCGCTGACCCGGCGAAACGTGGATATGGTGTTGCTTGGGCTGATCGACCTCGCGCCGGTTGATCTAGCGATAGCCCGGCTGGCGTTGCTTCGTTTACAAGGGAAGGTGGCTTACGTCGCCGGCCGACTGGCCTCGGGAGGAAAACCGGTGGCGGCAATGTCCCGTAGACTCGCTCGACGAGGCAATCAACCTGGGGAGGTTCTGTGCTCGGAAAGCTCAGCATTGCGTTGACCTTGGCTTTGGCATGCATGGTGCTCGCCGCCCAAGCCTGGGCTGCGACGTCACGGTCGGTGAGCCTGCGAGACAACTTCATCACGTTGTCCTCGGCGACGGCGCCGCACGGATCGGTGACCTTCAACGTCACGAACCGGGGACAGGAGCGCCACAACTTCAACATCAAGCATCGTGGCGGCGCGGTGGTGTATTCCAGCGGCGGCGTCGCGGCGGGAGCGCATATCAGCGTCACCCGCAAACTGGCCGCCGGCAGGTACACGCTGTACTGCACCATTCATGCCGGCATGACCCACGCCTTCACGGTCAACTAGGTAGCACGCCAACGGCCGTCCAGGGTCAACCTCCCCCGGCGGCCCCGCGGCCCTCGTCGTCTTCGCCGACGAGTAGTTGTCCTATGACGTATGGGCAAGCGGAAGCTGGTCGAGCGGTGAGCGTTAGGCGCCGAGCGGCCTAGCAGGTGAAGCCCTGGATGACGCCGAAGCGGTTCTGGTTGAACCACTTCACGTAGACGTCGCCCGTCACCTCGTCGCACGCCAGCTGCTCGAACCGCAGCGTGCTTTGGAGCACTATCGTGCCGTCGTGCCAGATCGTCTTCGAGGTGCCGAACTGGTCGGCCTGCCACTCCAACACGCTCGTGTCTGAAAACAGGTTCCCCGACGTGTGCGCGCTCCACAGCGTCGGATGCAGGTCGGCGAGCTTCGCTGGAAGCTGCAGCGCGCCATCCGCGCTGCGCGTGACCGTACCGACGTCCACGGTCGTGCTCGTCGCTTGCGACTTCGCGTACGCGCCGTCCGCGTAGATCTGGCCCGCTTGGTAGGTCAGGTTGTTGACGCAGCCGTGCGGTGCGATGCTCGCCGCGTGCCACGCTCCGTCAGCCGTGATGTAGCCGACCTGCTTGGACAGCGCCGCATTCTTCGGCGCAGGGTCGAGCCCACACGCCCACCAGACGCCGTCGTTCGCGTCCCAGCTCAATCCGCCGAGACCCGCGCCGGGCAGGCCCGTCACCGGAACTACGTCGACGAGCGCGCCAGTCGGCGTGTAGCGGTCGATCGCCGCGTCCTTCCAGCAACTCACCAGGACGTGCGAGCCGTCCCAGCCGATCCCCGTCGCGGTGGCCGCAGCCTTCGTGCCCGTCGTCGTCACGCAGCCGCTCCCAGCCGGCCTGTGAAATGTGACGAACTTCATCGGGCCCGCCGTCGCCGCCACCGCCGCCGGCGACACGAGGAGCGCGCCAGCGGCGGCCAGAATTACGAGTGATCGCCTCATCCAGGAGCCTCCACGCGTCGACGACGGAACGATTCTACCCCTCGTACCACCGCGTGTCGGACTGGTCGCCTAACGGCGGGAAGATCCAGACTGCTTGGCTCGTCGACGTAGATCGTACTTTTTCAGGCGCCGCCGCCGCGACTCCCAGTGGTAGTGGTTGAGGCGGAACAGGGCCGCGTCTACCAGCCAGAGCCGCGCTGCATACGCCATGCGGCGCGCGCTGCGATCAGGAGGTCGGGCGATCGTGGTGGTTTCATACTGCGCCAAACTGCTCTCCGATCGAAGCGGGTGGGGACGATGTTCATCGAGTATGCGGGGCCAAAGGCGGGTTCGCAATACTTTCGCAGGCAACGCGGACGCCTACGCATTCCGACGATTCACAAGGGGCAGAAGTTATCCGATCGGCAGCGCTTCGCTGCGTCTCCATGTTGCGCGGGCTGGGCTTGACCGGCGACGGGCTGACTCGCATGCTTGAGTCGCGCCGTGGGCTCCGCCTCGGGACAACTACGAAAGGCGGCGCCGAACGGCGCTGGGCAGCCCACGCCCACTGGGCCGCCCGCAAAGGCGCGTCGTGCCCCGCGCGCACGACGCGCCCACCTTTTCTATACGGGGTGGTATGTGCGGTGCCTGGTTGCTCGTCTGTGCCGGCGCAGTCGATCACAACCGTGGCGCCATCCTCCGGCCGCGCCCGCCGTCACCGCCCCTCCTGCTGCGGTGACTCGATCATCACCGCCAAGCCCTGCTCGACGCGGCCGCAGATTACGTGCGAGCCCCAATCGCGCTAGCCAACGCCATCCTTGCTGCGAAGAACCCGAGCGGTGGAGCGATGTCCGATGCGGAGATCGCGGTTGACCGGGCTATCGGCCGCGACACTGCGCAACACGCTCTACCGAATGTAGCCGATCCGGGGCTGCTCGGGGTGACGGCGGCGCATGGGATGCGCCCCACCCTTGCGCCGCCAGCCCCGAGCAAGGTGCGAACGAGCCCCTGCGAGAACAGTGGTCGGGCTCGCTCTCCCAGACCCCAATCCCAGGCTAGCGCCACCACCGGCCGCGAAGCCGGATCCGAACGAGACGCTTACGAATCCCTCACTCAACAGCTAGGATCGCCTCGGAGAGTCGGCCCGTTAGCCGCGACGTGCCCACCACGCAGCGGCCGTCCGACCTCGTTCTGCAATGGCTCGTCGGTGGTTGATTGGAGCCAGCCTCCGACGAGCCACGCTCGTTGCTCCCGACGGTCAGGCGGTGAGTTCGACGGTCAGGACTTGGCCTGGTAATCCGGGAATGTATTGGCTGGTTTGTCCGGTGGCGGGGAGCGGGAGGCTGACCCACTGGCCGTTGATGACGAGGCGGCTGCCGCCGCCGCTGGTGCCGGTGACATAGAACCAGCCGAATCGTGTGATAGTGGCGCTGCCGTTGCCGCCTGGGAGTGAGGAGACAATCGGGACGTACATGAGTCTGGGCGGTAGGCCATTGGCGTCGTCCCAGGTTTGGGGGATGACCTGGTATTGGCCGTTTCCGACGCTCTGCAGGTCAGAGCTCATCTGGTTGTTGCCGGGCGGGATCTGGTTGATCACCGTTGCGGAGGGCTGGGAGGCGCCGGACTTGACCGACAGGCAGCCGCCGACCACAAGTGGGTTGGAGGGCAGCTGGTCGCTCAGCTCGTCCTTGACGTTGGGGGGGGTGCCCGCGTTGGTGTCGCCGCTGCAGCTGCCACCAGTGTTATTCCCGGATGCGGGCAGGTCGACCGTGCCATAGGCACCAGGCTGTGACTGGTCAAAGAGCGTGGTACCCACACCGTTGTTGTAGGAGGCCTCGGGGACGGCGTAGGGCGCGACGTGGCCGGCTACCTGGCCCTGCGCCTCGATCTTCGCCGTGGCGGTCGAGGTGACGGTGATCGAGTGAACACCAAACAGGCCGAGGATATAGGTCGGCGAGGGTCGCGTGACCGTGACGGTCACCGTATCGCCGCCAGTCAGCGACATCGACACCTGGTCACCCGGCTTGTCATTCGACGCTGCGTTTTGTTGCGCCGTCGCCTGCCAGGTCCCCTGCGGGATCGTCGCCGCACCCGCCAGTGCCGCCGCGTCCGCCACGTTCTGCGTCGACCGCTTCTGCACATAACTATTTCCCAGGTCGATGACCAGCCCCGACATCGCGATCAACACACCCATAAACAGGACGACGAGCGGCAACGTCTGGCCAGCCGCGCTGTTCAGCGGCCGGTGCCTGTGGTACCCGAACGGGTTGCGTAGTGCGAGAACAGTCTTCATGGACTAGGAGCCTTTCGCTGCGGGGGGTCACCACCGGCTCAACTGTCCAAGCGATGGCGCTGCCAGGTAATCCCCCGACCGAGGGACTACGGCGCGGCTCCGGTCTAGTGCATCCGGCCCGACGATGGCAGTCGCTTCGCGAAGACCCATCCGCGCCCGCGAGGGAATCAGCAGCTCAGAGATCCTCGCGGAAGGCCTTCGCCTAGCGTCGTCAACCACGCCCAGGCATACCTCAGCGCCGCCCTAGGCCACGCCGTCAAGCTCGGCGACCTGCCGTGTCCTTGAGAAGTTGCCGGAGATCATTGAACGGCCTGCGCCTTGACGCCAGAAGAGGTCGAACAGATCGCATGGGCCATGCCATCGGAGCGCGATCGCGTCCTCACCTACCTGCAAGCCCACGCGGGGCTCCGACCCGGGGGGCGTTGGCCCTGACCTGGGATGACGTCTCCCCCGGCCTGATCGTGATCGACAAGTCGTGATCGTACGGGAAGTTGAAGCGGACGAAGACGGAGAAGCTCCGCACGGTCGAACTGGTGGAGCCGGTCGCAGAGGATCTCGCCGCGTGCCGACCGGCCCGTGCCGACCGTGGTGCGCTTGTAATCCCGAACGCGGACGGAGGCCACCTTGAGATCAACAACTGGCGGAACCGTGAGTGGGCGAAGGCGGCCGAGACGGCCGGCACCGACGCGACGCCGTACGACCTCCGCCACACCTACGCGAGCCTGCTAATCCACGAGGGCTGCTCCGTGCCCGCTGTCGCGGCGCTGATGGGCCACTCGCGCCCTCCACCACCCTCGACACGTACTCGCATGTCTACGCCGAGGCGCCGCTGCAGAAGGCTGTAGAGATGATCGACGCGATCGAGAAGGCCCGATGAGGTGTGCGCGTTTTGTGCGCACCCGCTCCGGTGAAGCGTCTCCGCCAGTCGGCGCCGGGAGCGTAGTTCGGCGTGGCTAGGCGGCGTGCGGAGGAAGCGGCTGAAGGGACTCGAACCCTCGACCTTCTGCATGGCAAGCAGACGCTCTAGCCAACTGAGCTACAGCCGCAACGGCCGGAGCCAAGTATACCGCGGCCGCCGTTTCCCCGAGCCGCCCTCAGGCGTGCTCGATCTTCTCGCGCTGCT
>JAJKIB010000034.1 GCA_021154745.1 Mycobacterium sp. | reverse complement strand
GTGGTGCCGCGCGGGTTGTTCTACAACGCGGAGATCACCGGCCGGAAGCCGGCCTGATTGCCCGACCGCCTGAGGATGCAGCGATCAGAACTGCGCAGCCCGCGCTTCATGACGGGCGCCTCCATCCGGTGGATCGTCCGGCATCGAGCCTGGACGCGTTGGCATCTCGTCAGGTACTGGCGCTTCTTCGTGTTCCGGCTGGGCAACCGGCACATCGTCACACGGGGCATGGTCTTTCTCGACCGTGGCGTCGAGATCTACGCGCGGCCGGGCTACGGCCGGATCGTCCTCGGTCGGTGGGTGCACCTCGGGGCGGGCACCGCGCTGCGCTGCCACGAAGGCACGGTGACTGTCGGCGACAAGAGTGTGCTCGGTCGCCGGGTGTCGATCAACGGTTATCTCGACATCGAGATCGGGGCGTCGGCCCTGTTCGCCGACGACGTCTATGTCTCCGACTTCGACCACAAGTTCGCCGATCTGACCCGGCCGATCAAGGACCAAGGCATCGCGAAGGCCAGGGTGCGGATCGAGCGGGACGTGTGGATCGGCACCAAGGTGACGGTGGCGCGCGGCGTGGTGATCGGAGAAGGTGCCGTCGTCGGCGCGAACGCGGTGGTGACCCGGGACCTGCCGGCGTACTCCGTGTCGGTCGGCGTGCCGGCGCGGGTGATCAAGGACCGGCGGATCGGCTGAGTGCATGAACACTGGCACGGCGACGACACTCGCCTCCGCCGGCGCCCCCACTACGCTCTCGAACGTGACCGGATCCCGCCACAGGCCGCCCCGCGCGGCCGTCGCGGGCGCCCTGCTGGTGCTCGTCGGTCTCGCCTCATGGGCGCTGTACGCGAAGAGTTCCGGCGACGAGGCGCATGCGTACAGCGGTGCCGGCCCGGCCCCGGCGTACGTGCAAGTCGTGGCCGGCCATACCTACCGGATCGCGATCCGCGGTGGCGTCGCCGAGGAGATTGCGCTCGGTGTCGATCCGGCGTCGCTCGCCTGCACTGCGGCGCGGCCGGATCAGGCGCCCGAAGCGCTGCATATGACCTACGAGCGTCGCGACACCAAGGCGACCAACGACATCGGGTCGTTCGTCGCCACGATCACCGACCGGGTGCACGTGGCGTGCACCGGCCTCGACGCGGCTTTCGTCGACAATGCCGCGGACGCGCCGTACGACTGGTCGGGTGTCTGCCTGGTGCTGGCCTCGCTCTGCCTGCTCGTCGGTGCTCCGCTGGTCCTTTCCGCGCTGCGCGCCGCCGGTCGTGGCCGGGCCGATTCCGAAACGCCGGAGGTGGACGCGGTCGATCCAACTCTCGAAGAGGTGCTCTAGTTCGGGAGCGGCGGCGATCGACGCGGGGTCGTTGGGGAGGTCGCGAGGTGCATGCCGAGCGGCAGGCCGGTCACCGCAGCGGCCTCGATGCGATGACGACCAGGTCGAGCGACCGGTCGACGTCCTCGGTCTCGGTGGGAAGAATGCGGAAGTCGTCGGCGGAGATTGTGGCGACGTCGGCGCGGAGCTGCTCACTCCACTGCTCCGACGGTGTGGTCAGCTGCGCGTGCACGAAAGATCCGCCATGCAGATCGTCCAGCTCGTCGAGCCGGCTCCCGGCATGCAGCCCGGACATCTTGTCGACGGTGAAGCCATTCTCGGTGATCAGGTCGGCCAGCTCGGCCGCAGTGAATTCCTTGGTGTGGAAGGGATTCACCGGCGCCTTCAGCCCCGCGGAGAAGGTGAGCCGGTTCGGCGTGGTGACGAGCAGCAGGCCACCAGGGCGGAGTACCCGCAGGCACTCGCCCAGGAACTGGCGGCGGTTCCAGACGTGTTCGATGACCTGCAGCGTGGCAATCACGTCAACGGACCGGTCGGGGAACGGCGGTGCGGCGATATTTGCCCTGATGAAGCGCGCCTGGCGGTACCGGCCCGACGCGTCGGCGACGGTGCGGGCGTCGTAGTCGAGGCCGATGACCTCGGCCGCCGCCGTGGCGAGCAGCGCGGCGCCGTATCCCTCGCCGCAACCGAGGTCGAGTACGCGTTTGCCCGCGACGATCGGCAATGCGGACCGGTAGCCGACTTCGTGTCGCCGGAACCAGTAGTTCTCCTCCGGGATGTCCGGCAAGGTCCGCTCGCCGGTCAGCGGCAGATTCCCTGGGGTCACCGGGTTCAAGGCAGGTAGATCTCTCGGACCGGTTGGTGGCTAATCGCCGCGGTGGTCTGTGCGCGGGGGTGCGAAGTGGGGGTGCGTTGCACTTTCGTGCCCGGCCGACCCGAGCAGGAAGAGCAACCCGAGGGGCAGGCCGGCGATCACCAGGATCGCCCATGCGATGGGTCCGCCGCCGATCGCCACGATGCTGCCGACGACGACTGCCACGATCGTCAGGCTCTTGATCATGTGGGCCACCCCCTCGGGTGCGATTTCGCGATAGGTCGAGCGTCCGTCGGGGAACGAGTCGCCGATACCGGCAAAGGGCCTGACCGCATAGGGTCGAACGGCAGGGGCCGACCCAGCCGGTGCACAACCTCGTACGCAGAGTCGGCCATGCGCTGGTCGCTTCCGGTTCTAGGGCGCGTGGACATGCGGTGGCGGCAGGATCAGAGGTTTGCGGGGTGGCTGGTTGAAGTTGAAGTCCTTGACGAGGTTCCCGAGTCGCTGATCGTTTTCCCGGACGTTGGGGCGCCGGTCGGGTCGCCCGTCGGTGCGCGGGTTGATCCGGGTTCCGCCCAGGAAGTCGTCCTCGATGAATTTGACGTAAGCGTCGTGGCTGAGCGTTTGGTGGTCGATGTAGCCGTGTTTGGCGTAGGGGCTGATCACGATGCCGGGCACCCGGATTCCGTAGCCGTTGATGTCGTCGCGCGGCGGAACGGCGTGGTCGTAGAAGCCGCCCCAGTCGTCCCAGCTGAGGAAGATCGCCGTTGAGCGCCATTGCGGGCTGCGCATCACCGCGTTGATCAGCCGGGTGACGTAGGCCTGGCCGTCGGAGACCAGTCTCGGCGGGTGCTCGCTGACTCCGCTGCCCGGCACGATCCAGGTAACCGCCGCCAGCGTGCCGTGGCGTGCGGCGTGGAAGAACCACGTCGTCGGTTTGATGTTGCGTCGTTGCCGGTTGTGGATCACGGTGGCGAAGTTCGGCAGCGGGTTCCAGACGCCGGCCTTCACCGCGGATTGTTTGGTCGGCGGGCAGTCGACCTCGCTGTTGTTGCGGCAGTCCGGCTCGATGCCGGTTCGGACGTAGTAGCGCCAGGACACGTGGTGTTGGTGCAGCAGGTAGGTGAGGTCGGTCCAGGCGTAGCGGTGCGGCGCGGTGCCTCCCGGTGGTGCGCCGCCGTTGATCATGTTCACGCACGACATCGCGTTGAACGGGTCGCTGCATTCGGCGGCCCATTCAGAAACCATGAACAGATGCTCGGGCAAACTCCATGAATTGGTCGCCGCGAACATCCGGTCCTGCAGGGCGAAGGCTCTGGCGTAACTCCAGTAGTTGTGCAGGCTGCTTCCGTCGTGATAGCCGACCACGTCTTCGGCGGCATGGGGCGAGTGCTGGTGCGCGACCTCGGATTCGGCAATGAACCCGTCCATCCTGCCGCCGTGGACATCGGCGACGGTGGCGTGCGGGTCGTGCGGACCGCCCCAGTTGCGGTCGCTGTTGTCCAGGAACGGGCGCCGGCAGCGGCCCAGCTGCGGATTGGGCACGCAGACGGTCGGCACGCCGTTACGCATCGGGATGCCGTTGGCTCCCGGGAACGTGCCGAAGTAACTGTCGAACGACCGGTTCTCCTGCATGATGACGATCACGTGCTTGATCTTGTGTATCCCTCCCGCAGCGACGGTCCGCGACGCGACGGACGGATTTCGCGGTGCCGATGACGACTCGGCCGGCGGCGGGAGAAGCGCTGCGAGCAAAAGCACGCCGAGAACCGCGGTGCTGGCACAGGCCAGCGCGCTCGCAGAACGCCAACTTGGCCGGCCTGGTGACGGCATCGCTCCCCCTAAACTGTTCCCCGCGCTACGGCCTGCGCCAGGTGCCATCCATCGCTGGCGCAGTCACAATGCACCAAAGTCAATGCGACCGATAGAGCCGAAGGTCGCCGGCGTCAAACCGCAGGTCCCACCGTGATGACCGAGGCGCAGCGCAAGTGCCAGGGCGATCGGTACGTCAACCGGCAGAGTGCCGCCAGCGCCTTCCGTGTTCGGCGATGAGTTCGTTCGCCTCGCGAGGGCCCCACGTCCCCGCCTGGTAGAGCGGAATCGGATCCGTCGATGCCGCCCAGTACCCGATGATCGGGTCGACGATGCGCCAGGACCGGCCGACTTCGTCAGCACGGATGAAAAGGGTCGGATCACCGATCAGGGCATCGAATATCACCCGTTCGTAGGCGTCACCCGAACTCTCCGGAAACCCCTCCGCGTAAGAGAAGTCCATCGAGGCCTTGCGGATCTGGAAGGACCGGCCGGGCACCTTCGCCCCGAATCTGATGCTGAGTCCCTCGGTCGGTGCCACACGCAAGAGCAGCGCGTCGGGCTCGAGATCCGCGCCGGGAAAAAGCGGCAGCTGCGGCGGGCGCTGAAACTCGATCGCCACCTCGGTGATGCGCTCCGGGAGCCGTTTGCCGGTGCGCACGTAGACCGGGACACCGGCCCACCGCCAGTTTTCGATCTCTAACCGCAACGCGACGAACGTCTCGACCGACGACACCGGGTCCACGCCGGTCTCCTCCCGATACCCGGGCGTCGGCTGCTCGCGCGTGCCGCCGCGCGCATACTGGCCCCGCACTGCCCGCCGGGCGATGTCCTGCTCACCGGCGAAGGCGCGGATCGCACGCAGCAGCTTCAACTTCTCGTCCCGGATCGCCTCGGCGTGGAACGAAGTCGGCGGCTCCATCAAGAACAGCGACAGCATCTGCAGCACGTGATTCTGCACGATGTCGCGCATCGCGCCGGCACTGTCGTAGAACCCTCCCCGGTCGCCGACCCCGATCGACTCGGCCACCGTGATCTGCACATTGTCCACCCACGTGCGGTTCCAGATCGGTTCGAAGATCGCGTTCGCGAACCGGACTGCGAGCAAATTTTGCACCGTTTCCTTGGCCAGGTAGTGGTCGATCCGGAAGATCTGTTCCTCGGCGAAGACGGAGGAGATGTCCGCGTACAAGTCGCGGGCGCTCTGCTCGTCCCAGCCGAACGGCTTTTCAACAACCAGACGGACGAAGCCGCCTTTCGCCGACTTGTCGAGCCCGGCAGCGCCAAGGCGCACTGCAACCGACCCGAACAGATGCGGTGGCGTAGCCAGGTAGTACACGCGGTTACCCTCGGTGCCGCGACGCTCGTCCAGCTCCCGCACCACCTGCTCCAGGGTCGCGTAAGTCGCCGCGTCGTCATAGCCGCCGGCCACATATCGGGCTCCGGCGATCAAGCGGTCAACGCCCGGACCGGACCTGTCCATGGACTGGCGACAGCGCGCCCGGAACTCCTCGTCGCTGATCGGTGTGCGCGCCACGCCAATGAGAGTGACCTCGGGCGCCAGCACGCCGTCCGCAGCGAGCCGACCGAGCGCTGGGAGGAGCTTTGTGGTGGTCAGGTCACCTGAGGCGCCGAAGATCACCAGGGAGCAGGGCGGCGTCCGGCCACTCAACCCGGCCGCGACTGAGAACGCGGGCTCTGAAGTCGTCGACATGCCTACTTCTGTCACTCCACGGAGCTCGGAGCCGCTCGGCATCAATGGAACCCACGGCCTACGCCTATGAAGGCGGGGAAAGCGTACCCCGGCCCACTCACCCGACGTCACCTCGAAGGTGAAGCGCAGAAGAAGCGTGCGGCAAACCGCCCGGGTAGGTTGCAGAGTCATGGAGTACCGCACTCTCGGTAACAGCGGTTGCGCCGTGTCCAACCTGTGCCTCGGCACGATGACGTTCGGCGCCGAATCCGATGAGGCCGTTTCGCACGCCCAGCTCGATCGCTTTGCCGAAGCAGGCGGGACGCTGATCGACACTGCGGACGTCTACGCGGCCGGTGCTTCGGAGGAGATCATCGGACGCTGGTTCGCCAGCCGCCCGAGCGACATCACCGAGCCGATGGTGCTCGCCACGAAGGGTCGATTTGCGAGCGGAGCCGCTCCGAACGCCAGTGGCCTGTCCGCTCGACATCTGACCCGCGCCCTGCATGCCTCGCTGCGCCGTCTCGGAGTCGACGTGGTCGATCTCTACCAGGTGCACGCCTTCGATCCGTGGAGTCCGGTGGAGGAGACGCTGCGGACGATGGACACCTTCATCCGCGCAGGCAAGATCCGCTACTGGGGGCTGTCCAACTTCACCGGGTGGCAAGTGACGAAGGTCTCGCAGGTCGCGCGTCAGATGGGCGTCGCCGGGCCGGTCACGTTGCAGCCGCAATACAGCCTGATCGTGCGCGAGATCGAATGGGAAATCGTCCCCGCGACGCTCGACGCCGGGCTCGGGCTGCTGCCGTGGAGCCCGCTCGGCGGCGGCTGGCTGTCGGGCAAGTACCGCAAGGGCGAAAAACCCGCGGGCGCAACACGCCTGGGTGACGACCCCGGCCGCGGAATGGAGGCCTGGGAACGGCGCGGCACCGAGCGCACCTGGGACATCATCGACGCGGTGGCTGACGTCGCCGACGACCTGGGCGTGTCGATCGCCGAGGTTGCCCTCGCCTGGGTGACCAACCGGCCCGCCGTGACTGCAACCATCCTCGGCGCCCGAACCCTCGACCAACTCGAGGTGAACCTCCGGGCGGCCGATCTGCGGCTCAGCGACGAGCACACGAAGCGTCTCGACTCCGCGAGCGACCTGCATGCAACCGATTACCCGTACGGACCGATGGGCCTCGACCAGCGCAGCCGGGACCTCGGCGACGGCCGGCGTCCTGAGTGACAACCCATTTCCCGGCCTTGCCCGGACGGGTGGTGGTAGGACCGCAGCGAAACAGCGACAAATGCGCGCGTCAACCGGCCGGCTCCGTATTCGCAGCAATCTGGTTGAGCAGTCGCTGCTCGTCGCGCCACTGCGGCCCGGCGAGGATCAACTGCCGGTCCTGCACGCGGCGCTCGAGGAAGCCCGCCTCGCAGTAGGAGAAGTACAGGCTCCAAAGCCGCAAGAAAGCGTCGTCGAAGCCGTCGAGCGCGGCGATTCGGTCCCGGTTCGCAAGCAGCCTCGCCCGCCACGCCCGCAGCGTGAGCGGGTAGTGCGGCGACATGTCGTAGAGCGCCACGCAGCGCAACCCGGTCGTCCGCGCGCTCGCGTCGAGGATCGCCTCGACCGACGGCGCGCAGGCGTTGGGGAAGATGCGCTGGTTCAGGAAGGTTCGTGAGTATCGGTCGATCTTGAACAGCCGGTCGTGGGTCGTGATGGCCTGCAAGAACATGACCCCGTCCGGGCGCATCACGCGTCCGCAGCACCCGAGAAACGCGTCGAGATGCTGAGCACCGATCGACTCGACCATCTCCAGCGACATCACCTTGTCCCACTGCCCGCGAACGTCGCGGTAGTCGCAGAGGATCACCTCGACCCGATCCGCGACGCCGGCGTCGCCGGCCAGTCTTTCGATGTAGTCGCGCTGGTTCGCCGACAGCGTCACCGTCGAGACATGGCAGCCGGTTCGTTGCGCGGCGTGCACCGCGAGGCCGCCCCAGCCGCTTCCCATCTCGAGGACGCGCTCACCTGCGTGCAGGTCGAGCAGCCGGCAGACCCGGTCGAGATTCGCGCGGGATGCCTCGACCGGCGTCATGTCCGGCCGTTCCCAGTACGCGCAGGAGTAGCCCATCGTCTCGTCGAGCACCAAACCGAAGAAGTCGTTGCCGAGGTCGTAATGCCGCTCAACGTTTTCCCGGCTGCGTGGCCGAGTGTTCGACCGGCGGCGCCCAGCGATGCGCCGTGCCGGCTTCGTGGCCGCTGCGGCGATGCCGCGCAGGCGGTCGAGCGCGGTCATCGACCGAGCGGCGATCCGCACGAGGCTGACCATGTCGTCGACATCCCACAATCCGTCGACGTAGGTGTCGGCGAACCCTAGGCTGCCCCGCAGCAGTCGTGCATAGAAAGCGGGATCGCGGACGGTCACAGTGGCGTGCAGATCTGCGGCCTGTGGTCCCAGCACATGGCGCGCGGATCCCTCGACGATCGTGATCCGGCCGCCCGGAAGATCGCGTAACACACGCAGCACGACCGCGCGCGCGACCCCCTCGACGGCGTCGGACATTCGGACATTCTCCGGCCTGCGCGCGAGGGCTGCAGAAGGCGCGCGCAACACGTCCTCGAGGTGCCGACCGGCTCGCCTGCCGACGACATCCCAGTACTGGTCAGAATCGCCAGTCCGGGCACGGCGGACCGGTTTCTCGGCACCGACCCCGACCCGGCGACCGGTCGCCTCGGTCGGGCGGCAGGGTTCGGCTCCCGCGCGGACCATAGGTTAGGCTTGCCTAACTCGACCGCGAAGGGGCCGCTCGTGGGACTCGGACAGACGCTGCTGCTCGGCTTCATCGCCGGCGCCACCATCCTGATCGGAATGCCCATCGCGCGGATGCGCCGGCCCGCGCCGAACCTCAGGATCGTGCTCAACAGCATCGCCGTCGGCGTCCTCCTCTTCCTCGTTTGGGACGTGTTCAGCGCGGCGTGGGAGCCGATCGACGCGGCGCTCGGCGGCTTCCACGCCGGCGAGGGCGGGTTGGGAAAGGCAGTCGGCTACGGTGTGTTGTTCGCAGGCGGCCTCACCGTGGGCCTGTTAGGGCTCGTCGCGTGGGAACGCCACCTCGGCCGGCGGACCCGGCAGGCACTGGCCGCCCGCGCGGACTCGACGCAGATCGCCGCCGTCGCCTCGGCCGGCGGCGGCGGCACGGTCCTTGCCACGAGTCGCAACACCACGGTGATCACCGACGCCGGGGCGAACGCGCGTCGGCTCGCGCTGCTCATCGCGGTGGGCATCGGCCTGCACAACTTCGCCGAGGGGCTCGCCATCGGCCAGTCGGCCGCACGCGACGACGTGGCGCTCGCCACCCTGCTCGTAGTGGGGTTCGCGCTGCACAACGCCACCGAGGGGTTCGGGATCGTCGCCCCGCTCGCCGGTGACGTGGACGACGCGGGCGCGCCACGGCGGCCCTCGTGGGGCTACCTGCTGGCGCTCGCGGTGATCGGCGGCGGACCCACCTTTGTCGGCACGTTCGTGGGTCACGGCTTCACCAGCGAGGCGATGAGCGTCGTCTTCCTCACCCTCGCCGCGGGCTCGATCATCTACGTCGTCATCCAGTTGATCGGGGTCGCGGCCCGCGCCCGCCGCGCCGATCTGCTCGCGTACGGCGTGCTGATCGGGCTCCTCGCCGGGTTCCTGACCGACGGCATCGTCACCGCGGCTGGAGTCTGAGCACGGCCGACCCGGTCGTACGGCATGAGCTGTCGGTCCGATGGCCCGGGAATAATTGGCGCTGCTCGATATTGTTCCTAGCGTGACGTTGTCGGGTCGAGGGCCCGGACGCCCGGCGCAGGCGGCCCGGAACAGCTTCGCGACGGCGCGCCGCAGGGCCGCAATCTTGATCCGCAGTGCCACCTGGCGGCGCGAGATCCTGCTGGTCGCCATCCTGTACGGCGGGTACGAACTGGCCCGCGGCATGGGCGACATGAGCGTCCGTGCGGCGCTGGGCAACGGCCGGGAGATCCTGCACGTCGAGCGGGTGTGGCACTTGAACCCCGAGCGGGTCCTCAACGAGGCGATCGAGCACGTTACCTGGCTGGCGGTCGGGGCGGCCTACTTCTACTCGGTTATGCATTACGTCGTGACGCCGACCGTCCTCATCTGGATGTACCGCAAGCACCGGGCGCACTACGGTCCGACGCGCACGGCGCTGGTCCTGAGCACGACGCTCGGTCTGGTCGGCTACCTGCTCCTGCCCACCGCGCCGCCCAGGATGCTCTCGCACAGCGGCCTGCAGGACACCCTCGCCGATACCCAGTCCTACGGATGGTGGGGCGGAGAGGGCAGCGCGCCGCGCGGGCTGGGCGTGCTGACCAACCAGTTCGCGGCGATGCCGTCGTTGCACGTCGGCTGGGCCATCTGGTGCGGTGCGTTGATCGCCATGTACGCCCGACGCCGGTGGGTGCGCGCGCTGGGCGTGGGTTATCCAGTGGCAACGACGATCGTCGTCATGGCGACCGGCAACCACTACCTGCTCGACGCCATCGCGGGCGCCGTCACGATGGGCGCAGGGGCGCTGCTGACCGCGGCGTTCAGCCGCCGGACCTCCCCGCCGCGTGTGTCCGAGCATGAAGCCCTCGACGAGGTTGTGGCCGCCCGGTCCGCGTCCGCCGTCCGCGCAGCCCTCGCCGCCGGATCGGCCGGCAACGCCTGCGACCTCACTGCGCGCGATGTGATTGCCCCACCGTCGACCGACGCCGACCTCTGCCGGGCCCGGCACTAAACTTCTGGCCGGTCAGCGGTGCTCGCGCGGGACGTTGAGCCGAGGGACGCCGCCCAGCCCCAGGTTGTACCGGACATGGCCGGCATACTCGGCGAGTTTGGTCCACAAGGCGGCGTGCGCCGGCCACGGAATCGGCTCCTCACCGTCCAGCCAGCTCTCGCCGAAGGTGATCCACACCAGGGTCCAGTCCGCGGCGTCGGCCCACCGGCCGTTGCTCCAGTCGATCAGTGAGCGGCGGATCTGGAAGGCGAGCCGGCGCGGATCGGGAAGGCCGGCGACCCGGTGCACGGTCCACACGCGGAAGTCCAGCGCCATCAGGTCGAGTTCGAGGTCCTCCAGGACGGTCGGCTCCACCAGCACAGTCGCGACATTCTCGAACCCCTCCGGACGCACCCCGTCATTATCCGGCTGCCGGCCCCAGTTGCCGGAAGTGGGGATGCGCCGGCACCGGAGTCGCCTTGACCGAGCGGATGGCGCTGTGCCGGCACTCCGCGGGCCGGAGCGAG
>JAJKIB010000033.1 GCA_021154745.1 Mycobacterium sp. | reverse complement strand
CACTTTCTGCGTCGCTGCTCGGCGATGAAATCGACAATCGCCGCAACGAGTTGATGTCGACGCTGCCCATCGGACGAGTCGTCAAACCCGAAGACGTAGCGGCGCTGGCACTCCACCTCATGGTCAACACCGCGCTCACCGGTGGCACATACGACATCGATGGCGGACAGCAATTCGTGTGACAAGCAGCGGCAGCCCCTAAGGATTCTCACCCTGCTTGCATCTGGTAGCCCAAAGACAGCTCCTTAGGAGCGCGTTGCAACGGGGATGAAAATCTTGACAAGTTCAGTGAAGGAAGCCGTCCCACTTCGGTTCCTAGGACCACACCCCGGCTTCGGGGGGCACCTTGGCCCGGGCCTTGGCCAGCATCGGTTCTAGCGGTGGCAACACGGGGAGGTCCACGCTGTACATACTCACGTAGACCCGCGAACCCGGGCAATGTAATCGGCCTACTAGAGGAATGCGGGCGTCAAGCGGTCCGCGCTGCGTAGCGCGAAGGCCAGGGGCCGGGCGAGGCTCGCCACGAGCGTGCCCTTGAAGCGGCCACGACGTCTCGCCGAAACCCTCGGCGGCAGCGTCGCGAACAGCGTCGCGAGCCCCGGGAGCGGACGGACGAAGACTTTCATGTCGACGATGCGTCCTTGCTCGTTGCAGCGCACCACATTCATGGCTTCCAGCTCCACCCTCCGAGCGCGAGCACGAAACGAGAACGACCCGGTATCGCCGAGTGCCACCGGTTCAGTGGTGTTGATGTCGTCGAGGACGGCGAAGATGTCACGGTGCAGTGCGACGACCTCGTCCCTGCCCTCGAACCGTATCCGGTCTGTCATCGGGGAGTGAAAGACGACGTCGGGTGCCAGCAGCTCGGCGACCGCATCCGCATCGCCGCTTTCCCCGGCGGCACGCAGCGCCGCGAGTGCCGTTGAGACCGGTGAGGCGGAAGGCGCGACCGGACCGGAGACAGACATTGAAAACCCTTCCGTCGTTGAGACAATCATTTTGGTAACGATGCTTGATAACATCAAGTCGTATGGAGGAAGTCAAGCAGAAGCCGGTCCGCTCTTACGGGCAGTTCTGTGGTCTCGCGCGCGCGCTGGACGTGGTGGGTGATCGCTGGAGCCTGCTGATCGTGCGTGAGCTCCTTGTCGGCCCGATGCGCTACGGCGAACTCGTGGCGTCGCTAGGCGGGATCGCCACCAATCTGCTCGCCGATCGCCTGCGCAGCTTGGAATCGGCCGGAGTGATCGAACGGCGACTAGGCCAGACGAGCGGGGTCGTCTATGCCCTGACGCCGTGGGGCAGTGAGCTCCGCGAAGCGGTTGAAGCGCTCATCCGCTGGAGCTTCCCGCTGATGGCACGCGGCCCGGGCGGCGACCCCACGCAGCCGCGCTGGCTGGCTCTCGCGCTCGAAGCGCTGCTGCGCGGACGGACCGCGAAGCGCCCGATTGAGTTGGGCATCGAGGCTGCCGACCTGCTCATGACCCTGCGGATCGACAAGGACGGCCCTCACGTCACTCTCCAACCCGACCTACGTCCCGACACGATCCTCGAAGCCGAGCCGGCAATTGTCCTGGGGCTTGTGGCCGGTGCGATCAGCTACGACGAAGCACTACCGGGGGTGAGAGTCCACGGCGACACGCGCGTCCTCACGACGCTGCTGGCCGAGGGCCGGAAATGAGCGGTCTGCTCGACGAGGTCCTCACCGCCCATGGCGGGCTTGACCGGTGGCGGGCCGTGACCGCGCTTACTGCCCACGGCAGATTCGGTGGCCTGCTGCGCTCGCGGTTCCCGGGAAACCGGATGGCCAACGTGAGGGTGCGGATCGAGTCGGCAACACAGCACGCCGTCTTTTATGGCTTCCCGCAAGAGGATCAGCAAGCGGTGTTTGATCGAGGTGACGTACGGATTGAGACCCGAGATGACGAACTAATCACTGGCCGGCGTAATCCCCGCGCCGCCTTCGCCGGGCTCAGCGGACTGCGTCGCAACCTCCGTTGGGATGCGCTCGATGCCGCGTACTTCGCCGGATATGCATGGTGGAACTACCTTTTGACGCCCATGCTTCTGACGCGCGACGGGATCAGGGTCACCGAGGGCGACACCTGGCCGGAGGCCGGCGAGCAGTGGCGACGCCTCGAGGTCAGCTTCCCGCCGGAAATCCACACCCACTCCCGACGGCAGACGTTCTACGTCGACGCGGCCGGGCTCATCCGCCGGCATGACTACGTCGCCCACCCAATCGGCGGGTGGGCCCGTGCCGCCCACTACTGCGCTGACCACCGACGCTTCGCTGGACTCATCTTTCCCACCCGACGTCGGGTGTGGCCACAAGGACCGGGGCGCCGAACCATCCCGCATCCGATTCTCGTCGCGCTCGATATCGACCAAATCGAGATCGAGACATGACAGCCCCTCGCACGAGTGCACACGGCACCGAACGCGAGAATGAGCCGGTGCAGTTGCCCGTCATGCCGCCTGTATCGCCGATGTTGGCCAAGCCGGTTACCTCGATCCCACCCGGCGCCTCCTACGAGCCGAAGTGGGACGGGTTCAGGACGATCTGCTTCCGCGACCGCGACGAGGTGGAGCTGGGCAGCCGCAATGAACGGCCGATGACCCGGTACTTCCCCGAACTGGTTGCGGCGGTCGCTGCCGAACTTCCGGAGCGTTGCGTGATCGACGGTGAGATCGTCATCGCCACCGACCACGGCCTGGATTTCGAGGCGCTGCAGCTGCGGCTGCACCCGGCCGCGTCGCGGGTACGCATGCTCGCCGAGCAGATACCCGCCTCGTTCATCGCCTTCGACTTGCTCGCCCTCGACGATGACGACTACACCGGCCGACCGTTCAGCGAGCGCCGCGCTGCCCTCGTCGACGCGCTCGCCGGTTCGGGACCCTCGGTCCATGTCACGCCGGCGACCACGGACCTGGCGACCGCACAGCGATGGTTCTCCGAGTTCGAGGGCGCTGGGCTCGATGGGTTCATCGCCAAGCCGCTGACGATCACCTATCAGCCGGACAAGCGCGTCATGTTCAAGATCAAGCACGAGCGGACGGCCGACTGCGTGGTTGCCGGCTACCGCGTGCACAAGTCGGGTGAGGACGCGATCGGCTCGCTGCTGCTCGGGCTCTACAAGGACGACGGCACACTCGCGTCGGTCGGCGTCATCGGCGCGTTCCCGATGGCCGAACGGCGGCGGCTCTTCACAGAGTTGCAGCCCCTCGTCACGAGCTTCGAGGAACACCCGTGGAACTGGGCCGCCCATATGGCGGGCGATCGCACACCACGTCGAAACGAAGGCTCTCGCTGGAATGCCGGCAAGGATCTTTCGTTCGTTCCGCTGCGGCCCGAGCGCGTGGTCGAGGTCCGCTACGACCATATGGAAGGTCAAAGGTTCCGCCACACAGCGCAGTTCAACCGTTGGCGCCCCGACCGCGACCCACGCTCGTGTACCTACGCACAGCTCCAACAGCCGGTCACGTTCAGCCTTGGCGACATCGTTCCCGGCCTCGGTTGAGTGGGATATTTGCTAGTTGCCTGATCGTGAAGCCCGAAACGTGTGATGCTCGATAGCTCAGACACGGGTCGGGCGACTCATAGGGAGAACCATGACGATCACACGGGCGATGGCCATCACAGTTGCCGTCACCTGCACCGCCGTCGGATTGGCAAGCTCTGCATGGGCGGACGAACAACTCGATGGCGATTACACCTTTGTCGACGGCCCGATGACGACCACGTGGAGTATCACCACCCAATGCAGCGCAGAGCTCACGTGCGGAGGGACGGTGTCAACTTCAAGGGGGTGGGTCGGGGCCATCAACAGAGTGGCAGGTGGCCCATGGACCGCCGAACGGCATGACGTCTCGACTGGGTGGACATGCCCGGACGGTAGTACAGGCCCGGCAGATCTGTTGTACTCGTTCGATCCGGCGAGCCTGGCTGGAACCGTGACTGCCACGTCGAAACCCGGGGTATGCAATGACCCCAACGCCGCGCAGGCCCAGCAACCGATCAGCTTGCAGCGCGCTGACTCACCGCCCAGCCCTGGCATCATTACGAGGTTGCCGTTCGGGCTCGCCGGTTAGCGCTTGTCAACGATCTAACCGGCGGCGCTCACCCAGGATCGGTGGGAAGCAACGGCCCCAACGGTCCCAGATCGATATTGAGATCCTCTGGCTTCAAATCGAAATGGTCGCGCAGTTCGGCCATCTTCTCCTCCAAGAGCATCAGCGTGGTACCGATGCGCTCGATCTGCTCATCAGTGAGGTCACCCCGATCGACCCGGCGGATAGCCTGGCGCTCCATCAATTGCCGCAGCAATTCCACCAGGGTCAACACCAGACTCACCAGACCGCGTTCCACCGACTCGGGATCGGAGTTGATCCGCTGCCGGGGTGTCGGAGCGACGGACGGTTGTTCCAAATCCCATGGCTCCGTCATACGTATCCGCCACCATCGTCGTCGGGCAGCAGCGAACCCACGGACGAGATCAGCGTACGCAGCGAAACAACGACGAGGTCCACGTCGGCGATCGACAGGGTGATATCGCCGCTGATCACGACACCGCCGCCCAGCACGCGATCAAGCAAGTCGACGAGTGCGATCCGCCGATTGTTGTCTGCGGGAAGTACCTCGGTCACGTGTTCATCACATCGCCGGCGAAGGAATAGGGTGGCCACGGGCCCGTGATCTCGAGCTCGATGCCTGCGGTGGTCTCCTGAAGCGCCGCAACTGCTTTGCGGAAGTCGTCTTCCCCGGACTTGTCTACCAAATATGTGCCGTTCAGTACGGTCCAGTTGTCCCGGCCCGACAGGCTCGGGTCACTTGCGGGTTTACGTTTGCCATCCACCGCGTGCTTCAACAGCGCCGCGTGAAGCCGCTCGGCTTCGGCGGCCGCCGCACGATACGCGCGTTCCTGAGAAGATAGTTCGCGTTTCCGCTTCATCAGATATGCAGTGCCCGAACGCCGTTCACCGCTTTTCTGCGGAGACGGTTCGTCTCTCGATGCCAGGATCGATGGATCGGCATACGCTTTGACACCGAGTTCATCGCGACCCGTCACCCGATCCAAGGCAGTCAGGAACTCGCCATGCCTCGCGTCCAGAACTGTTCTGACCCGTTCGTCGTCGAGATACACGGTGGCCATGGTGACCGGCACAACCGCCCCGGAGCTTGCGATGGCCGATATGACGGCATCATGGGCACGTGCTTTGGTGGCCAACCAGTCCAGATCTTCGAGGTGGTGCCGCAACGGCTCCTCACCGAATTCGCGCAGCGGAACGGTTCCCACTACCGCCGCGAGACCGTCGCCCACGACCAGCCGTATCTCCTCACCCGCAACACCGCTCAAGCCCTCGACGACACCGCCGGCTGATTCGGCTGCGGCGATCGCATAGAGCCAAATCCCGTCACCGTCACTCGACATCCTCAGACTCCACGCGTTGCGATGAAACGGCGCGGCGTTGGCCGTCACCGGCCTCTAGTTGTTCAATTCTGGCGCGCAACCGTTCGTTCTCGACCTGGAGTTTGGAATCCTTGTTGCCAGTCAGCCACGGGTCGTGCTCCCACCAGTCGATGCCGACCTCCTTAGCGGTCTCCAGGGACGCGATGATCAACCGCAGCTTGATGGTGATCAATTCGATATCGAGCAAATTGACCCGAATATCCCCTGCGATCACGAGACCCTTGTCGAGAACCCGTTCCAAGATGTCACCGAGGTTCGTGGACTGAGGGCTGCTTACCGCGCCGCCAGATCCACGCGGCATCGGGGACAGGTCGTCGTTGGACAGCGTCACTCGCTGTAACCTCCGTTCCCGGTCTGGCTCCGTAGGTAGCGACGAATCCTGCGGTAGGCCAACAACTCTCCGGTCGCATCGAGTTCGACTTCGTAGACCGCGAGGATGTCCGACGATGACGGGATTCGGCGGTCCTCGAGAACTTCAACCTCGACCAGCCATCCATCGTCGGTTGGCGACACCGAGGTCATCTGCACCGGCTGGAGCTCCGTCATCTCCGCGATGGACTGCCGAGCGAGCTCCGCCGCTTCCCGTGCTGTGGCACGCGAAGGTTCTCTACTACTCGGCCGTGCGCGCGCGCCTTCTGCCATTGCTCTCACCCGCCTTCAGGGGATGCAGCTTGGGGGCCCTTCGGCGCAAGTCTCGTCTGGAGTATCCGTTCCTGGGCCTCTTCTTCTTCGTCAGCCGAGATTTCTCCGCGCTCGCGTGCTTCCTGCAGCTCCTCGAGCTGACGCCGTGTATTCGCAGGGCTGTAGAGTTCTTTCTCGGCCTGACGCTGAAGGACTTCGCCAAGCGCGATGACGCCCTTTATCGGGGCCAAAGGCGATAGCACAATTGCGGAAAAAATCCCCATAGCGATCAGCTCTCAGGCGCCGAGGCAACCACGAAATCGTACGGAGCCAGCGGGCCCAGTAAACGCATCTGGAGTCGGCCCTTGCCCTTCTCGTTGAGCCGGTTGACGACTTCTTGGACGTCTCCCTCTCGATCCACCTCAGCCAATAGCGCGACGTGCACCGCATCCCATTCGTGCGTGGGTTCTCGGACGTTGACCTGCCTGGCGACATCGTTGAGCTGGTCTACCACCGTGTTGGTATCCGCCTGGCGTTTGACCTCAACGGTGTTGGAGATGAGTTCTCCAAGCGCGATACGTGAATTACGGGCCGCCTCTTCGGGTTTGCCCTGGATGTCCTCGCGCAGCGCACGTGCCTGGTCGTTCTCGTCGAGCAAGTCAGTCAAAAATCGCTTCTGGTCATAGCGTCCTTTGATGACGTATTCGGCATGACCCTCCAAGGCGTTTAGAGCCTCGGCGAAATCGTCGTGATGTTCGCGCAATAGCTCCTGCGCGACGGACTCGGTGTCGGTCATCACGGCGCCGAATCGCAGCGGCAGCACCGGTGCGACACTCGCCGTCCCGTCGAGGAGTTCCGCATGCGCCTGCAGATCCTCGGGTTTACCGATGGCGTGGTCCGCTTTGATCGGGCTGACCAGTGCTGCAATGTCGCCTTCGCGAATCACCTCCACCGGCGCGTCGGCGATCCCACGAGCATCGTCTTCAACCTGCACATCGGCAGGCACGATCCCATACACATAGACCGCGTCACTGGTCGAAGTCATCGGTCCCCCCGTTGGCTACGCACCCGGTTTACCTTCTGACGCCGGGGCTGCTTGTCGGTCAGCAGGTCGCCGAGTTTTTCTCCCGCTGCTTCCAGTACGCCCTGCCCCTTGCCCCGTGCTGCACCTTCGGTCACATCGCCTACGATGTCGGTAAGGCCTGATTTGGGGTCTTCTTCGCTGATGTCCAACCTATTGACGGCCTCGGCGAAACGCAGATAGGTATCCACGCTGGCAATGACCACTCTGGCGTCGATCGTCAGTATCTCGATGCCCACCAACGAAACTCGAACATAGGCGTCCAGAACCAGGCCTTTGTCAAGGATCGTGTCGATGACGTCGGCTAGGCTGCTCGAGCTCGGGCCGCCGGCGGCGCCTCCTGCTGGTTGAACTGCGGTGGTCATGCGCGGCTCCCCTCCTTTTCCTTTGTCGCGGTCTGACGACGGTTTGTGCGTTGGCCGCTCGCGCGTCGACCTCCACCGTTGCGGCCCTCACCCCGACGCCGAGGCGCGGCGGACGAGGCTTTTCGGCTGCTTGTCTGTTCTGTCTCGTCCGCTTGGCCCGTGTCAACGACTTCGCCGTCGCGTATCTCGCCCATCCATCCCTCGACGTCGTCAGGATGGAGCAGGCTGTGTGTCATAACATGACGCTTGAAGTGCTTGAGCTCCAGCCGAACTCGCCGGCCCTGTGCACGCCACAGGTTGCCGGTCCGTTCGAAGAGTCCCTGAGGGTGGTACTCGAGCACGACGAGGATGCGCGTCAGGTGCGGCCCCAACTCGTGGAAGCTGACCGCGCCGTCGACATGGCCCTTCTGGCCTTTGGAACGCCACACGATGTGGTCGCACGGCACCTGTTCGATGACCGTCGACTCCCACGTCCGGTGCGACCAGAACACCTGCGCCTTCCAGCGCAGCTTTTCTTCGGATTCTTGATCGGCCTGCTCAACCTTCTTCATCATTTTGGGAAACTGACCGAACTCCGTCCACTGCCGATAGGCGAGTTCCAGAGGAACGCCGACGTCAATGTCTTCGACGATGTTGGTGAGCTTCAACTTCTTGTTCCCACCGCCTTTCCCGCCCAGCGAGCCGGTGACACCCTGGACTGCCTCCTTCACCTTTTCCTTCGCGCCGGTCAATCCCGAGCTAAGGGCTGCCTTCAGCGGCGACTCGCCGGATGCCAACTTGTCGACGCCGGTGAGAGCGGCCAACAAGCCGGGGCCACCTCCGTTTTGTGCGTATTCAGTGAGACGCTCGGTGGCACCGCCCAAACGGTTCGTAGCGGCTGACATCGCCCGCTCGGTGACCGTCTCCGCGAGCCGCTGGAACGAGTCCTGTAACAGCCCTGATGCAGGAGCGCCGGACTCACCATTTCGATTCGGTGGTTGCATCGATCCTTTGGTTGCTTTTGTCATTGGTTTCACCGTCCTCGCCGTACTGGTGCCGACTTCGTTGCCGTGCGTGTCGCCCGACGCGAAGCCGCAGCGGGCGGCCCATCATCTGACACTGCACGGGTCGACCGCCGTCCCGAGGTCCTCGGACCAGTAGCCTGTCGCGTCGCACGCCGTCCCGATCGGACGGGACGGTCGTCGTCGTCTGGGGGCTCGGCTTCGTCCATGTCCTCCTCATCGAGGGCACTGGCGTCCTCGTCCTCGTCGAAGTCGGCGTCGTCAGCTTCGCGGTCTTCGTCGTCGACGTCTTCCTCGACGTCCAACGGCTCCTCGTCGTAGCCCTGGTCCTCGTCGTACCCCTGATCCTCGTCCTGCTCAGCTGACCGTCGACGTCCGAGACGCCCGACCGACCGGACCGGCTCGCCTACACCAACCGTGTCGCCGACGCCGCCGAGGGTGTCGCCGACGTCCTCGAGTACCTCGTCAGCGCCGACAGCCGAGGTCACACCTTCGAGGCGATCGTTGAGCGAGTCAACCTGTTTCGTAGCAGCCGCAAGTGCTGCCGCCTTGGCCGCGTTGAGGACCTCACCCCGCAACTGCTGCGTAAGCTGGCTCAGGTCCGCCGATGCACCCAACGACTTAAGACCTTGTGCCGCAAGGGCGGTGGGCGTCGTCGGGAACTTTCCGGTGATGCCGGCGGCCGCAAGCATGAGGGCCAACCGCATCTTGCGTGTGCGACCGAGGAGATACCCCGCTCCGACCGCCAACGCCACCTTCGCTCCGCTGGCCATATTCGTACTCCTTTACCCTTCGCATTCGGATGCAACGCAAAGTCGACGTTCCGGAAGGAACCTCTCAAGCGGTTGATGCCCGGTTGAGCGATGCATGATTGCGGTCTACCCGCACAGCGTTCCGCTAAATCGCGAAAACGTCCCTAATTGCTATCTTTCTTCTTCAGTGCCTGCGGTGGCACACCCGGCAAACGGGAGCCGGTGAGTGCAGTTAAGGCCACGCGTACCCTGAGGTGCTTTTGGCAAAGTTCGCGTGCCGAGATCAACGATCCGATGCGCACTCACGCGGTCGCCAGGGAGCCGTTTTGACCTGCGAGATGACCGGAACAGACGCGGACAAGCACCGATAGCACGGGTAGGCGGCGCTCATGGATAGTTACCAGTGAACGGCAACGATGACCTGTGGGGGCTTGCTTCAGTTAGCTATACAGCAAATAGTTGTTAGGCAAATCAGCCCGTACCAAAAGTGCGGCACCGTACAATTCTTCGCGTCTCACCCCCTCGTCCTTTTTGTCGAATCCGCGGCCTCGAGTAAACGGCACGATCGGTTTCTCTTTATAACGCTAGATAATTTGCGGCCTTCTTACTAGTGAATGCTCGCCTGGCATCCGTAGCACGTGGCTGACCACTATGGGATCGAATACAAGTTCAAATAATGACCAATTAGAGATTGTTGACCGTTGTATTATCGACCGCGCGGCGTTCGTTAACCCCACCCTGGAGTCAGGACGATGGCCCAGCCGCGGGACCCATGTCCGGCCACCCAAGATGGACCAGGTGCCAACTGAAAGTGCTGCGCGAGACGCGATTTCAACGCGACCAGTTCAACATTTCAACTCTTGCGCAAGTCGACCACTCGTACGAACAATCCAAATCCATTTAAGAAGTTTTCGCCAGCTAGAAGAACCGCGCCCGGCAATCTTCGCACTGCGACAGGCGGGATCCGACCGTTGTGGACCCGCTCACATCCGGAGAGTGGTACATGTCACAATTGTTTCGCGTCAGAGTGACGCCTTTTGCCAGTACGGGTTTTGGCGACGGCGCGACACTGGTCTTCTAGAACAAGCCGACTGTAGCCGCATCAGTCGCCAATTTTCGGCAGCGTCAGCAGCGCAACGCATCGTCACCCAATTCCACCGATGCGAACACGTTTCAGCTGGCAACGGCAAGGAGACGCCGCACGGCGTGGTCAGCAAACCGGTCAGGCAGTTGGGCCAGCCCGCCGCCGCGGTCCTCGAACCACATGTACTCGATGTTCACGTTGTCCGGCGCATCCCCGGATTGAAAGTTGGATGTCGCGTATCGCGGATAGGGCGATTTCGTCGAGCGGCACCACTGCCAGGTCCTGCCAAGTGTTGTCACTGAAGCAGAAGTGCCCGGAGTCGATCATTGGGCCCGGAACGCTCGCCGCGGATCGTACTACGTCCATGCCGTCGCGGATCGACGGAATCGCCCTAGCGGCGTGTATTCGACGGGCGTGCCCCCGCCTACCCCCGTGAAACATATTCGGACCGCGACGCGCAGCGACGGCCGGTTCGTCTCAACGCGGCGGCGCGGGAGCCGCTGACTGCATGGATCGACCGATATCCGCTCGACGAACAATGACGAACCCGCTGACTCACCGCCCCGATCGACACCCTGGCCAAGGACTTCGCCCGTCAGTTCAACGCACTAGTGCAGCCCGGGTTGGTCAAGTAGTGGCGAGGCCGTACGGCATGGAGATGGACATCCAGCGGTGGCTTCACGACCCGCAGTGGCTACCGGTTATTCCGCTCGCCAGCGGTGATCGACGCCACGACGTTCGAAAGTCGCGAGTTAAAGGCGTCCGGCATTCGCGCCCGCTGGCGGTCAAGCCACACGTTTACCTGTCTTGCGCGCGACCTTGCGGACCTTCTTGCTGAGGTCACTGGCGGCGGCCGAAGTATCGGCCTTGGCTTCGCGCCCCTTCTTCTTCGCCGTCTTCGTCACTTCGTCGATGGGATGCACCAGCGCCCGGGGCAGCATCAGCTGTACGGCGCGCGTCAACAGCCGTCGAGCGACGATCAACAGCGGAAGGCCGAGCGGAAGCAGAATGACCGTCACACACAGCACAAAGCCGACAAGTCCGAGCAGCGCCCCGACAATCCAGAGCAAGGCGCCCAGCAGGCCTCGTAGGAGTCGCATGTCAGCCGCCGATGTGCATCATGTCGCCGGCCAGGCTGAACAGCCGGGACCCTAGCTTCATGACAGGGATACCAAGCGGAATCAGGAGAACCGTCACACACAGCACGGCCCCTACCAGCCAGACCAAGGCTGCGACTATGCCCAGCACCACGCCGAGCACCGCTCCCAGGATTCCGAGCACGACACCGAGCAGGCGATTGAGAACTTGCACGATGACCCTCCTTACCTCTTGAGGATCAGAGCCGGCGAAGCGCAACGGGTTTGGTCATCAGCTCCGCTCCTCGCATACGGTGGGACTACCCCTTGGCGCGTAAATTAACCATGCCGTTAGTCACTTGGCGTCTATATATATGGACGCCATGAGCAGGCGGTGTTGATTTGGCCCGGGATGTCACGGACATCGTGCCATTGAAGTCGTGTACGGCAGCTACGCGGTGCTGGCCGAAATCGGTGGCCATCGATGCGCTTTCGCGACCTTGATGCTGCCCTACGTATTGGTCGCGGTCATACTCGCGACGAGTGAATGGCGTCGCGCAGCCAATCGCGATCGGTGAGATACCGCTCCGCCAGCCGCGCGGTGCCCGTCGCGTAACCGTCGGTGAAGGCGATGGCGGCGTCGGCGTCGGCGTGCGACGCTACCCAGGCGGTCAACATGAGCCGGCGCAGCATCACCAGCGTCGGGATCATTTCCAGATGCTCGACCGCAATGTCGCGTACCTCGAGATAGCCCCGCAGCCAATCCGCGATCATCCGCTCGGCTTCCGGGGTGTCCTCGATGAAAGACACCACGGCGGCGAGATCGAAGAGATACCAGGACCATCCGCAGTCGTCGAAGTCGATGACGGTGATCGTGGACGGCTCGCTCGACGCGTTCCCGGGGTCGACCATCAGATTCGCCATTCGCAGATCGGCGTGGATGAGCCCGAAACGATCTGTGTCGCAGCCGAACTCGGTTAGCCGCCGTCCGACTTCGGCGGCTGCCCGTTCGACGGTGGCCTCGTCCGCCGGGGTCAGGCCCGGGGCATGGCGCCAGTTGCCCCACCGCGCCTGGTGGCCGAGCGTGGCCGCGACATCCCAGCTGAACCGGGTGAAGTAGTCGGGCGCGGTCCAGTGCTGGACGTGGTCGTGCATCGCCGCGGTGATTCGGCCCAGCTCGTCGAAACCGACGACGTCGGGCTGCTCCTCGGCGGTGCAGCCGGAGATGAATGTGACGGCGTCGACGTGCAGGGTGTTGCCCGCGACCGTCGCCGCCACCACGGCGCTGCCGTCGCGCGCCGGGATCAACTCCGGGGTCACCACCCCCGCCTGCTCGCGCAGTGCGGCCATCCACTTCAGCTCGGATCGAATCGCCTCAAGCGAGTGGTAGCCGGGCCTGTGCACCCGCAGCACCATCGGGTCACCGTCGTCGGCGAGGTATGTGGCGTTCTCCGACAGGCTCAGCAGACGCAGCGGAGTGTCGCGATCGCGCTCATAGGCGGCCAGCGCCGCCCGGGCGTAGCGCTCGTGGTCAGGCGGCAGTCCGGACATTGCACACAGTCTGACGGACGACGCCGGATGCAGCAGACTGAGGTCGATGCATTTCTCCAACATCATGGACTCGAACAGCTACACGTCCGACGGCGACGGCGACCCGTTGATCGCGGCGCGCGAGCGGGTGCTCGGCCCGGCGAACCGGCTGTTCTATGAACGACCGGTCCATCTGGTGCGCGGGCAGGGCAGCCACGTGTTCGACGCCGATGGCGCGCGCTATCTGGACGCCTACAACAACGTCGTCAGCGTCGGGCACTGCCACCCGCATGTCATCGACGCGGTCATGAAGCAGATGTCGACGCTCAACACCCACACCCGTTATCTGCACCGCGGCATCGTCGACTACTCGGAGCGGCTGCTCGCGACGATGCCCAAAGAGATCAACCAGGTGATGTATGCGTGTACCGGCTCCGAGGCAAATGACCTCGCGCTGCGCGTCGCCGAAATCTACACGGACGCAAGGGGCGTCATCGTCACTCGCGATGCGTACCACGGCAACACCGCTACCGTGATGGCCATCTCGCCGTCTCTCGGCGACGCGACGACACTCGGGCCGCATGTGCGGACGGTGCCGCCGCCGGACAGCTACCGGCATCCCGATGCGGCGGCGCGATTCGCCGCCGATGTGGCCTGCGCGGTCGACGACCTGTGCTCGCAGGGGATTCGGGTGAGTTGCCTCATTGCCGACACCATCTTCTCGTCCGACGGCATCTATCCGGACCCCGCGGTCCTCGCGCCCGCCGTCGACGTCGTGCGCCGGAACGGCGGCGTGTTCATCGCCGACGAGGTGCAACCGGGTTTCGCGCGCACCGGCCAATCCATGTGGGGTTTCGACCGCCACGGCGTGATTCCCGACATCGTCACGATGGCCAAGCCGATGGGCAACGGCCTGCCGGTCGCCGCGATGGCCGCACGCGACCATGTGCTGTGGCCGTTCGCCGCGCGCGTGCCGTATTTCAACACCTACGGCGGCAACCCGGTGTCGATGGCCGCCGCTGCGGCGGTGCTCGACGTCATCGAGAACGAAGGGCTGCTGGCCAACGCGGCCGCAGTCGGTGCGGCGCTGCGCACCGAACTGTCCCGGATCGCTGAAGACAACCCACGGATCGGTGATGTGCGTGGCGCCGGGCTGTACGTCGGGGTCGAGATCGTCAGCGACGTCGACACGACACCCGACAGGGCGGGCGCCAGGGCGCTGGTCAACTTGATGCGTGAACGGCGCGTCCTGATCTCTGTCTGCGGCCATGACGGCAATGT